>CAYPDD010000072.1:0-3589 GCA_964409395.1 uncultured Candidatus Saccharibacteria bacterium
CGAACCAGTTCCTCCGAACACAGATGGGGCAGTTACCGACCCTAGCACAAATCCTCCTATTGGAGGCAAGGATCCGATTAATCTAGCAACAGATGACAAACTCGCATCACTATCAGAAACCGCTGATGGCGTTATCATGCGTATTGACCGTGAAGGATTCAAACGTGCGGTCCAAGAAGACATCGTCGGTAATGAGACGTTAAAGAATTTATGGCAAAATGGTGATACTGAAGAAGCCGAAAATTACGTGAAAAAAGAAATATTCGATAAACCAAAAAACTTTCTTAATCTTGATAAGATTAAAAGAATTTTTGGTGTTGACCGTCGCATCTCTGTCAAAGAGGTGCTTCAGTATGCATTTGGCGAAAAAGATGAGTTCGAGTCAAAAGATGAATTACTCGAATCGGAATGGAAAAAATTTGTCGATATTTACGAAGTCAAGCAGCAATACTATCAGCCGGCAAAAAACTTCTTCAAGGCCTATATTGTGGACGAAGAGGTGCGTGATATTGTAAAAACGAAACAACTTGCTCGTTTACACCAATGCGCATCATTTGATTTCGTGGATTATGAGCAGCTCAATGGTTATAAGGCTACCATTCCGCAATATATTCACGATTACGCTTACCACCTCACGAATTTATAGCATTTATGAATACAGAAACAAAACGTCACATCGATGCGGCTCGTCAGGTACTAGTCGGTGTAGTGCCAAATCCCACGTCGCAAATCGATCAAATTACGAATGCGTTGATCTATAAATTCATGGATGACATGGACCAGTCGTCTATAAAGGCGGGTGGTGATGCGTCATTTTTTACAGGTGACCTCGAACGATATGCATGGTCACGACTCATAGATCCGCGCATAGGTAACCAAGAGCGAATGAATATTTACGGCGAAGCGCTTACTAAATTTTCAGAAGCTGATCAGTTACCGGAGCTATTCCGTAATATTTTTAAGTCAGCTTTTTTGCCATATCGTTCACCAGAAACACTTGGTCTTTTTTTGAAGGAAATCAATTACTTTGATTATTCTCATCCTGAAGAGCTTGGCAATGCATATGAATATTTACTCTCAATCATGTCATCACAAGGTGACGCAGGACAATTTCGCACGCCACGACATATTATTGATTTTATTGTCGATGTAGTGAACCCAACCAAAGACGACAAGGTGTTAGATCCAGCATGTGGTACTGGTGGTTTTTTGGTAAGCTCGTATAAACATATATTAGAGCAGCACGATGGTAAGGATGATCCAGGCAAAACAGAAAAGCCACTCACTCCTGATGAACGAAAAAGAATGATGGGTAATTTTGAGGGTTATGACATTGATCCATCAATGGTTCGCATTGCACAAGTAAACATGTATTTACATCAATTTAAAAACCCAAAAATATTTCAATACGATTCACTTTCGAGCGATGAAAAATGGAATGAAAAATTCGATGTCATACTTGCAAATCCGCCATTCATGTCACCTAAAGGTGGTATCAAGCCACATAGTAAATTTAGCATTCCATCAAGCCGCAGCGAGGTATTATTCGTTGATTATATAATGAACCACCTGCGACCAAAAGGTCGTGCAGGTATTATTGTTCCTGAGGGCATCATCTTTCAGTCGGGCTCTGCATATAAACAGCTTCGAAAAAATTTGGTTGAAGATGGCCTTTATGCGGTAGTTAGTCTTCCGAGTGGGGTATTCCAGCCATATAGTGGCGTGAAAACTAGTATTTTGTTATTCAATAATGAGCTTGCAAAGCAGTCAAAAGATATTTTGTTTGTGAAAGTAACGAATGATGGCTTCGATCTTGGGGCTCAGCGAAGATCAATCGAAAAAAATGATCTTCCGATTGCAACAAACATTATCACGGAATATCAAAAAATGATTCGCATGGGAAATGGATCGATCGGAAATATTCAAGACTTTAAAAAACATTTTGACTTCGGACATTCTGCAGTTAGTATTATTGCAAAAGAAAAAATATCTAATGATGGTGACTATAATCTTTCTGGCGACCGCTACGGCATTGCCGCTGATTATACCGTAACAAAGTGGCCAATGGTGACCCTGGGAGAAGTTATCCGTCTTGACTTTGGTGAAAGAATTACCAAAAATAGTAAAATGGGCACAAAATATCCAGTTTATGGTGGTGGCGGTGAGAGCTTCAGAACAGATGAATTTAACCGTGAGAATGAATATGTAATTGCACGTTTTGCAATGTCTAATAGGTGCGTTCGTTTTGTGACGGGTCAATTTTGGATGATGGATTCAGGCGGTACTTTTTCGATCAAGCCTGAATATCAGGACAGACTGAATAAAAATTTTGTTGGTAAATTTTTACTTAGTTGTCAAGAAAATATTTTTATGTGCGCACGTGGTGGGGCACAAAAAAATTTAAATAATGATCATTTTTATGAATTAAAAATTCCACTGCCCCCACTCGAAATTCAAGAACAGATAGTGGCTGAACTAGATGGCTATACTGGTATTATTGCTGGTGCCAAACAAATCGTTCAAAACTGGAAACCCAAAATCGATATTGATCCAAAGTGGGAGAAGGTAAAGTTAAAAGAAATATCCGACAAAGTTACAAAAGGAACAACCCCTACTACAAATGGATTTGCATTTCAAGAAAGTGGAATTAACTTTATTAAAATTGAATCAATTGACGATGGTGGACACTTTATCAAAGAAAAATTTGCTCATATAAATCAGGAGTGCAACGAATCCTTAAAACGATCTCAATTGAAGGAAAATGATGTTCTGTTTTCAATTGCTGGTGCTTTAGGGCGGGTTGCTTTAGTCGATTCTTCAATATTACCCGCAAATACAAATCAAGCTCTCGCAATAATTTCACCAAAAAGTGAACTTGATCCCAAATATCTTGAACAGGTTTTAAGGTCAAATTTAATTCAGGACCAAATTTTTGGTTTGAAGGTAGGTGTTGCTCAAAGTAATTTATCTTTGGCTCAAATTTCTAATTTTGAAATCCCTTTTCCACCACTCGCCACCCAAAAGCAAATCGTGGAAAAAATCGAAGCCGAGCGCGCCCTCGTCGAAGCCTCTAAAAAACTAATCGAAATTTACGAACAAAAAACTAAAGAAGTGATTGGTAAGCTTTGGGAAGAATAAAGTATGGGTGCAAACCCTATTAAAAAAATAGAGACATTAAAAAATGTAAGAAGTTTTTTAGATTTCACATGTGCCGATGAATTGGATAAGAAAAATGTTATCTACGCACCTAATGGTACTGGAAAGACAAACCTATCTCGTTTTATAGATCATGTCAGCAATAAAAATCTAGACCTGCAAACATTGAAGTCGTTGGAGGCTGGCACTCAACCAATAGAATTTAAAGTTATATTTAGTGATACTACTTTTGTCGATCAAAGTAATTACCCCTCTTTAAATCTTGAGAGAATTCTTGTATTTAACTCTGATTATATTGAGAATAATGTTCGCTCGAGTAATTTTTCGAATAAGCAGATTGATGGGCGGCTTGAAATTGAGCTTGGTCCAGAACAGACAAAACTATTAGATTTAGAAAATCAGCTCGTTATAAAAACGACTGAATTTGCCACAG
>CAYPDD010000073.1:0-3324 GCA_964409395.1 uncultured Candidatus Saccharibacteria bacterium
TGTAACATTCTTTTTTCATTTCGGCAGATAACTTCAGGTGCGCCCTGAGAAAGTAATCTTTTCAAACGATTATTTCTATTGATAACTCTTCGATAAAGATCATTTAAATCAGAGGCAGCAAAACGACCACCGTCTAGCTGAACCATCGGACGTAAATCTGGTGGAATAACAGGTAATTTTGTTAGGACAAGCCATGCAGGATTAATACCAGCAGTAAGCATGCTTTGCAAAACTCTTAATCTCTTTAGGGTTTTAACACGTGTTGGGCCAGCTTGTTTTTTTGAAGTTTCCTTGGATTTCTCGGCTTCAGCGGCAAGATCAACCTGCTTAAGAAGTTCAAGAATTGCCTCAGCACCAATCCCAACACGAACAATTTGTCCGTATTTTAGATTGAGCTCACGATAAGTCTGTTCTGAGATAATTTTACCAACCTCAAGAGAAAGAAGCTCGCTTCTAGTCTCCTTGTAAACTTGGTCTATCTCGGTTGTTGGAGCGCCTTCAGCGCCACTTTTGATCTCAGCGATGTATTCCTGATACTCTTTTTCAAGACTCTCAAGACTTACTTTCTGTAAATCCTCTTTAACCTCTAGAATGACGTAGCTGGCGAAATAAGCAACCTTCTCGATATCTGCACCAGTTAGGTTTAAAATGGTCGCAGCAACGCTTGAAGACCCTTTTGAATACCAAATATGTGAAACTGGAACAGCTAAATCGATATGTCCCATTCGAACACGTCGAACCGCTGATCGAGTGACCTCAACGCCACATTTGTCACAGATGATACCCTTATAGCGAATCTTTTTGTATTTACCGCAATAACATTCCCAGTCCTTAGTTGGACCAAAAATCTTTTCGCAGAAAAGGCCGTCTCTTTCAGGCTTCTGTGTTCGATAATTGATTGTCTCTGGTTTTAGAACTTCACCGTGAGACCAAGATAAGATATCTTCTGGAGAAGCAACAGAGATTCGAATTGCTTCGAAATCTGAAACTGTTACTTGGTCTTTTATTTCATAATTTGCCATATTATATCCTTATTATTAATTCACAATTTAAAACTTAAATTTATGAATAATTACTCCTTAATCTCATCTAGATCTGCCTCAACATCGTCCTCTTCGGCTGTCTGTTCGGCTGCAATTTCTGTCAGCTTCTCATCTAGCTCTTCGTCGTATTCACTATCATCATCAACTTCTTCGTATTCAACATGAGCAACTGGGCCAGCCATCTCTTCTGGTTTTTCGACTGGTTTGTCCTCAATTTCTAAGGCTTCTTCTTTGGTTGAGATCAAATCAACATCCAAGCACAAGCTCTGTAGCTCTTTAACCATAACATTGAAGGCCTCTGGGATAACTGGTTTTTGAATCTTCTCGCCCTTGATAATTGCCTCATAAATCTTGCTTCGTCCGACAATATCATCAGATTTGATTGTTAGCATTTCCTGTAGGGTATGAGCAGCGCCATAGGCTTCAAGCGCCCAAACTTCCATCTCACCAAATCTCTGTCCGCCGAATTGAGCTTTTCCACCAAGAGGTTGTTGAGTAATCATTGAGTATGGACCAACACTTCGAGCGTGCATCTTATCATCAACTAAATGATGAAGTTTTAATATATACATAATACCAACAGTAGTTTTGCGATCAAAAGCTTCGCCAGTCTCACCATCGAAAAGCTGGATTTTACCGTCTTCTGGCAGACCTTCTTTTTTCAATCTTTCTTTGATCTCTTTGATTTGAATACCTTCAAATACTGGCGTAGCGATCTTGTAACCGCCCTTCATCGCAGCCAAGCCAAGATGAGTCTCTAATATCTGACCAACATTCATACGTGAGATAACACCCAAAGGATTTAAGACAACATCGACTGGTTTGCCGTCAGGCATAAATGGCATATCTTCCTGAGGTAAAATAACCGAGATAACACCTTTATTACCGTGTCGACCAGCTAGTTTATCACCAACTGATATTTTTCTTAATTGTGCAACTGAAACTTCAACCATCTGATATACGCCACTAGGCAATTCGTCGCCAGTCTCCTTTGAGAAGACTTTAACGTTAACAACTTTGCCGTATTCACCATGAGGTAATCGGAGAGATGAATCGCGAACATCTTTAGCTTTTTCACCGAAGATAGCGCGAAGAAGTTTTTCCTCACTTGAAAGCTCAGTTTCACCTTTTGGTGAAATTTTGCCGACCATAATGTCGCCGGATTGAACTTCGGCACCGATTCGGATAATACCAACTTCATCAAGATTTGAGAGAGCTTCCTCTGAAACATTTGGAATGTCTCTAGTTAAAATCTCAGGACCAAGCTTAGTATCGCGAACTTCGATTGAATATTGCTCAATATGAACTGAGGATAATGTATGATTTTTTACTAATCGATCTGAGATGATGATAGCATCCTCAAAGTTTGAACCACCCCATGGCATGAAAGCAACAAGTAGGTTTTGACCGAGGGCGATTTCACCATTATCAGTTGCTGACGAATCAGCGATAACATCATCAACTTCAACTGTATCACCAACATTTACAACTGGACGTTGGTTAATCAAGGTACCTTGATTTGAACGAGTGAATTTCTCGAGATAATATTCATCCTCTTCGCCCTTAGCAGGCTTAACGCGGATTAAACGAGAAGAAACATGTGTAACCTTACCAGCATTTTTGGCCAAGATAATCTGGCCAGAATAGTGAGCAGCTGCTTTTTCCATACCAGTACCAACAATTGGAGAGTCTGGTGTGATCAGAGGCACGGCTTGGCGTTGCATGTTTGAGCCCATCATCGCTCTAGCACCATCATCATGTTCAACAAAAGGAATTAATGAAGTCGCAATAGACACAATCTGTCTTGGCGAAACATCCATAAATTCAACAAGCGCTGAAGATTCAATATCTGGATGACCAAAACGTCGAACGATAACTCTATCACCTTTGATATAGCCTTTTTCATCAATTTCAACTGAAGCAGGAGCAATAATTGCTTTTTCCTCTGTTCCAGCATCAAGATAAACAACATCGTCAGTAACTTTGGCACGGCCTTTTTCGATCTTGACCTTGCGGTAAGGTGTTTCCATAAAGCCATAATCGTTGATTCTGGCATATGAAGCCATATAACTTACCAAGCCAATATTTGGACCTTCTGGAGATTCGATTGGACAGATACGACCATAATGAGATTCGTGAACGTCTCGAACTTCGAAGCCTGCACGTTCGCGTGACAGACCACCTGGACCTGTAGCTGATAAAGTTCGCTTGTGCTCAAGCTCAGAAAGTGGATTTGTCTGATTCATGAACTGAGAAAGTTGAGATGATGAATAGAACTCTT
>CAYPDD010000074.1:0-3323 GCA_964409395.1 uncultured Candidatus Saccharibacteria bacterium
CCAGTAGAGGTTGTGCCTCCAATAGAGACTATAAAAAAGGAACCTATTAAAGAAACGAAGAAAATTAATTCTAATAAACCTTGGAAAAATTTATTAACTATACTGCTTTTGGTATTACTTTTGATTGGAGCCAAAACTGCCTACTCTAGCGGAGAGAAAAAAGCGCTTACTTTGAAAAGAGAGTTGGGGACAAAAATTGCCATTATTGAAAATAAAATATCCAAAGTTCAGAAAGAAGCCGCTGCTGGTAATATTACAAATGTGGTCAATGATCTGACAAATTTAAAAACAGATATCGTCGATTTAAAAATGTTCGCTCAGTCGTGGGGTCAGGATATCAAGTATTTCCAAGTTTTGAATGGCACTACGGAGCTGACGAAAAATGAGAAGATGCTCAGTACCGCCTATGAAGCAATTATGTTGATTGATTCACTGCCAGCCGATATGAAAAAACTAGAATCAACTTCATATCTTGGCAAAGATGATTCAATTATCGATATTAAAACTCTTCGTTCTCAGCTCTCACTGGTTGTTGATAAATTTGATGGCTTTGCTCTGAGAGCCCAGGATAATTTGAAGGGTATAAGTTATGCCAAGAGTTTATTGCCGAAAATTGATCAATTCATTCTCAAAATAAACTATGCTAAAAAATTGGTAAATGAGGATCTTTTTTGGCTCTCAGGTGAAGATGGTGCTGACAAAAACATTTTAGTCATTTTCCAAAATAATCGTGAGTTGCGTGGTGGTAGTGGAGGTTCGTTTGGCTCCTTTGGCGTCGCTAGAATCAAACAGGGGAAATTGCAAAAAATTGATTTTGGTGCCAACGTCTACAAGCTCGATAAAGCCTTTATGGAGAAGGAAAAAATCGCTTCTCCCTCGGAGCTCGAAGCTTTTGGTGGTCTTTGGAGTTTAAAGCAATCTGGTTTTGCTGTTGACGGTGCTGAGGCGCTTGATAAAATTCGCTGGTTCTATGAAAAAGAAACTGGTGAAAAAGTCGATGGCGCTGTCACTATAGATACAGATACAATTGTTTCATTGCTTCGTGTAGTTGGTCCGATTGATATGCCAGCTTACAAAAAGACACTAACTGCCGATAACTTTGTTGATGAGACGATGGAGGAAGTTCAAAATGATTATTTCCAGCGCTCAGGTGGTGCTGCTGAGAATGAGCCCAAAAAAATAATTGGCGATATGACTCCAATTTTTATTGCTAAGCTAACTACGGCTTTGGCTGACAAGCAAAAATCTTTTGAGATAGTTAATTCCTTGAAGGGTTCTTTGGCGCAAAAGCATATCCTGTTTAATTTTGCCAAAGAAGATTTACAAAAAGAGATAGTAAATCTAAATCTAGGCGGAACGGTCAAAAATTCGTCAGGTGATTATCTTTATATCAATAATTCAAATCTGGCAGGGGCAAAGACAAATCAAAACATGGTCGAAAATATTGTTTTGGACTCTAATATTTCAAAAGATGGTAAGATAACAAATAATCTCTCTGTCGAGAGAATCCATACTGGCAAGGCTAAGGCGCCTGATGGCTTAGATCGTAATTACGTTCGAATATTGATCCCGGCTGACAGCAAGGTCCTATCATTTGACGCCAAGAAGGGCAATTTCCAGCGTTATTATGACCGTGGTCTGAGAGACGGAAAACCTTTCTGGACAGACAAAGAAGCAGGCAAGAGCACGATAAATTTCTGGATGTCGACACTGCCTCAAAATTCAACTCAAGCGGGCATGACCTATGAACCAAATTATCAGCTCGACCTGACAAAGAGTTTTACCTATTTAATAAACTTCCAACGCCAACCAGGGGCGCCAGCCGACAATATTGAATTAAATTTGAGCTATCCGGAGGGTTTCCAGCCAATAAATGTTGATAATATGGGTCAGCTAGATAGCAAAATAAAGCTCAAATTCAAAGTTGAGACTGATAAAGAGATAAAAATTAAGTTTATTAAAACAACAAAGTAAATTATGTTTAAAAATTTTAGCGATTTAATCTCGTTCAAACTCAAGATATTTCGAACTTTTTTGCTGATAGTCATCGCTTATATCCCATTTTATCGTTTCTTCCAAGCACTTCTTGAAAACCATACTCAACTTTCTGGTGGAGCTGTCTTTTGGCTTTCGCATTGGTATGAGCCAGTAATAATTATTTTATTATTTTTCTATTTTATTCTTTGGCTATTTGAGAAAAAGAAGAAACTTGGGATCGAGATTATTTTGGCGATAACTCTTCTATTAATCGGCGGGCTTTCGGTTCTTTTTGGCAGTAAAAGCATCAGTCGCGGGCTTGAGGGTTTTCGTTTTGTTTTTCTTCCAATTGTCATCTTTGTTACTGTTTATCTGGCTGGTTTTGACAAAGCCGGCTTCAAAAAACTTATCAATGTTTATCTTTTTAGCGCTATCGTCATTGCTCTTTGGGCGATAATTGAACATGCCTTGCCCTCAAATTATTGGTCACTCTGGGGGATATTAAGCACAAAGGCCTCGACTTGGTTTGGCGCGCATACTGTTGATGGGATCAGGCAGAGTGTCTCTCTGGTCGGCGGTCCAAATCAGCTCGCTGCCTATCTTTTACCTGCTTTTTTCATTGCTCTTTGCGATTATAAAAGTATTTTCAAAAGGTTGCGTTGGCTTGCGATTATTCTCTTTGGTCTTGCTATAATTCTAACTTTTTCGCGTTCGGCGTTTGTTGGTCTAGCTATCAGCCTTTTTATCTTTTTTATAATAAATAAAAATAATCTTACGCGGTGGCTTGGTCTCGGCTCCTTTGTTCTAATTTTTGTTGGGCTGATTTTTACCTATCAATTTGGTAGCCCGACTGTTCGAAATATGTTTACTCACGGTGCTTCACAGTCCGGGCATGTTTCAGCCCTGCAAGAGTCGGTTAACGAGATAAAATCAAGAACATCAAATCCCTCAACTCTTATCTTCGGCGCTGGTCTTGGTAGTGCTGGGCCATCAACTATAAAATACAGTGATGGCATCGTCTCGGAATCCTGGTATCTGGAAATTATTTTGGAGCTCGGATTTTTTGGTCTTTTCGTCTGGTTGCTTTATTTCTTCTTCATCATCAAAAAGACTATTAACTCCAATAAAGGACTTTTCTTCGGCTTTCTTTCAACAGCCATTGCTTCATTATTTCTCCATACCTTCTCTGATAACCCAGCCGGCACATTTATCTTATTCGCGTTGCTGGGCGTTTGGAGCAGTCTTGCCTTTAAAGACAAGATTGTTTAAAAGGGGATTTGACCTAAGAATAGATAAAAGCTAAACTCAAAACTAAATCAACATAGAAAGTCGACAATGAAATTTAA
>CAYPDD010000075.1:0-1559 GCA_964409395.1 uncultured Candidatus Saccharibacteria bacterium
GGTCAAGGAAAATTCAAATATGGCCTATTCTCTGCAAGGATTGAATAACTATGTTTCCTCTGAGATCTCCAAAAGTTACTGGTTGCACAAAATATATCCTGAGGAAATTGCGCGAGCAAATTCCGAGGGCGATATGCATATCCATGATCTTGATAAACTATCGACCTATTGTGTCGGCTGGGACTTACAGGATCTGCTAAGAGAAGGTTTCAAGGGCGCTGAGGGCAAGATTGAGTCTAGTCCAGCAAAGCATCTCAAAACGGCTCTTGGCCAATTGGTCAATTTCTTCTATACCCTTCAGGGCGAATCGGCCGGTGCACAGGCTGTCTCGAGTTTTGATACCCTTTTGGCTCCATTTATTCGTTATGACAAGCTTTCTGTCGACGAGGTCAGACAGGCTCTTCAAGAATTTATGTTCAACATGAATGTCCCGACTCGTGTTGGCTTTCAGACTCCATTTACCAATGTCACTATGGATTTAATCTGCCCAAAAAACATCGGCGATGAGCCAGTTATTATTGGCGGAAAATTACAAAAAGAAACCTACAAAGAGTTCCAAAAGGAGATGAATATCTTTAATCAAGCTTTCACTGAAGTTATCTCAGCTGGTGATGCTCGAGGTCGTGTCTTTACCTTCCCAATTCCAACCTATAATATCACCAAAGATTTTGATTGGAACAACAAAGAGATAGACGGTCTCTGGAAGATGACTGCCAAATATGGTATTCCTTACTTTTCCAACTTTGTTAACTCTGATATGAGCCCAGATGATGCTAGAAGTATGTGTTGCCGACTTCGTCTCGACAATCGAGAGCTTCGCAAACGTGGTGGCGGTCTATTTGGCGCCAATCCACTTACTGGTTCAGTCGGCGTAGTCACTATCAATTTACCACGTCTTGGCTATCGTTCACGAGACAAAAGAGAGTTCCTCTTCAACCTTTCCTATGTTATGGATCTGGCCAAAGACTCCCTCGAATTGAAGAGAAAAGTGCTTGAAAATATGACCGAATCTGGTCTCTACCCTTATACTAAATTTTATCTTCGAAACATCAAGGCTCGAGATGGTAGATATTGGGGCAACCACTTCTCAACCATCGGTTTGCTTGGCATGAATGAAGCCGCACTCAACTTAATTGGTCGTGATATTGCTACAGCTGATGGTCTACAATTTGCCAATGAAGTTCTCGAATTTATGCGTGAAAGAATGGCAAAGTATCAGGAAGAAACTGGCAACTACTACAATCTTGAAGCGACTCCAGCTGAGGGCACCTCCTTCCGCTTGGCGCTAAAAGACAAAGAGAGATATCCAGACATTATGGTCGCCAATGAGAGCTCATACCGTGAAAATAATGTTCCGCCATATTATACCAACTCCTCTCATATTCCAGTTGATTATACCGATGATGCCTTCGAACTGCTTGATCTTCAGGATGATCTTCAGACCAAATACACTGGTGGCACAGTTATCCACACCTTCGTCGGTGAAGAGATCAAAGATGTTGAGTCAGTCAAAGCTTTTGTTCGAACGGTCTGCCAAAATTATCGTCTGCCTTATTTCA
>CAYPDD010000075.1:1569-1917 GCA_964409395.1 uncultured Candidatus Saccharibacteria bacterium
CGTCTGTCCGAAACATGGCTATATCGCCGGCAAACACATGACCTGTGATAAATGCGGATCACAAAACGAAGTATATTCGAGAATAGTCGGCTATATTCGCCCAATCCAGCAGTGGAATGCTGGTAAGCGCGCTGAATTTGAGGATAGAAATTCATATAACATATCTGACAAGAAGAAAGAATTTGTCGAAGATGAGTTTGCAGAGACCAAAGAGATGCCCTTTGCTGTTGAAGTGAAAAAGGCGGCCGAGAAAATAATGTACAAATTATTGGCTACTGCGAAGGTGGGAGTCAAGACTGAACAAGCCGCACTGGCTTAATTCAGATTTGTGCGTTAATCACAAGAGAG
>CAYPDD010000075.1:1927-3270 GCA_964409395.1 uncultured Candidatus Saccharibacteria bacterium
GGGAACTGGTTTCAGTTCTCGTTTCGCTTAAACGGAGGATTAAATGGAAATAGCAGGAATTCAAAAACTTACCTTGGTGGATTTTCCCGGTCATGTTGCAGCAACCGTTTTTACGAGGGGCTGTAATTTTCGTTGTGGTTTTTGTCACAATCCTGAACTAGTTTTGCCAGATCATTATAACCCAGTTTTATCAGAGAAGCAGATTGTTGATTTTCTGATATCTCGTTTTGGCAAATTAAATGGTATTTGTATCACCGGAGGGGAGCCGACTCTCCAAAAAGATTGTGACAAATTCATCTCTCATATGAGAGCGCTTGGCTATGATGTTAAGCTTGATACAAACGGTAGTAATCCAAAAATGCTTAAGAAAATTATTGAAGACGGCGACGTCAATTACATCGCAATGGATATCAAAAATAGTTTAAAAAAATATTTGGTTACAACCGGTTGTCATTCTGAGGTTGATTCAGAATCAAGCTCCCTAGTTAAAAATATTCAAGAATCTATTAAATTGATTATGAATTCTGGCATTGATTATGAATTTAGGACAACTGTCTGCCATCCTCTTCATGAGGTCAAAGATTTCAAAGAGATAGGGGAGATGATCAAGGGCGCTAAGCGTTATTTTATCCAGAATTTTCAACAGTCAAAACATATCAATGAACATGAGAAATATTCGCCGTTTAGCGATGAGGAGATAGTAGAAGCCGAGAAAATTATGGGGGAATATATAAAAGAATCCCGATTAAGGTAATATAATATTATGTTCGAATCCTTTGTAAAATTTATTGTTCATAAATTCATCCCCGAGGGACATCTTTTCGATGCGGTTAGTTTTTTTATTTATGATGTGATAAAAATATCCCTTTTGATGATTGTCATTATTCTGGTAGTCTCTATTGTCCGAACTTATCTTCCACCAGCTAAAATCAAAAAAATACTTTCACACAAAAACTCTATTCTCGGTAACATCTCAGCCAGTTTACTCGAAGCTGGAGTGCCACTTGGGGTCACCTTCTCATTTTTAGTTGCCAGCCCGATGATAAATGAGATCGCCATTGTCTTATTGCTTGGGACTTTTGGTTGGAAGATAGCTTTGCTTTATGTGGCAAGCGGACTATTCATCGCTATAATTTCAGGTCTCATTATTGGTAAAATGAACGTCGAAAATCTAATAAATGAGGATTTCGCGACCAGAAAAATTAGCGATTCAATAGTTTATAAAAGTTTCAAAGAGAGAGCAATTTATGCTAAGGAATATGCTTTTGGTATTTATAAAAAAGTCCTGCCATATCTTCTAATAGGTATTGGTCTTGGTGCTTTTATGCATGGTTATGTGCCGG
>CAYPDD010000076.1:0-1374 GCA_964409395.1 uncultured Candidatus Saccharibacteria bacterium
TAGTAATCTTCATTTTTCCGGTAACCCCAGCTTTCCATTCCAACTGCCTGACAGGCTTCTGTCGGATCGTGTTGATGGACGGGTCGAAGTGCTTGATGACGTTAGCATCCCACCAGAAACCCTGGATCGTACCATAATTGGTGCATAACTCCCGCATTAACGGCGCATACCCGGCCCTGCTGAGCCTTTTGCGGTACATATGCTGCTCGTGCCACCCTGCTACCGAGTAGATTCCCCAATGAATGAATAATCCAAACCGTTTTTCGAAAAACCAGTCGCGGCCATCGCCAAAACGTGGTATAACTTTTCCGTCCTTTTCAGGATTTTCAAAGAGATTGATGACTCCGGATTTTGCAAATGCGTCTGCCTCCAATACGGTTAAAGGCGAGGCGGCAATTGCCATTGCTGATTTTAAAAGGTCTCTGCGTTTCATGGGTATATAATTTGTTTCTCAATGGCCACCTGGAATCGAAGATCAGCGACGTTAATAGCCATCCGGCAGTTGGCGGATTAATTTCGGTTGGTGATTTTACAATTATAGCGATTTATTCAGTTATAATGTTTGGGTTTGTTAATTGGTATTGAAAAAGGAACAGAACATGAGAAAATACATACTGATCAAATAATCAGGGAAGAAAAGTTAGCCATCGCCATCAATGCAAAAAGGATGGGTCTCTCTATTTTTTTTTGATATTTTAAATCTTACCGGACTTTCTGAATCGGTGATTGAAGGGTAAGAATGAGCATAATTTTTTGTAATCAACAGGCAAAAAAAGAAACCAGCTATTGGGCTGACCACCAATGATCACAAAAGCGACAAATGGTGGATTGGGGAGTTGATGTTTAGATAATTCCGAATAATCATGATGAAGATATTTTGATTAAGGGCTTGTTATAGCAAAACAAATCCAATAGGTGACCGGGTTCAGCCTGACGGGAAAAAAATAAGGGATACCCCTAAAGGTATCCCTTGTAAACCTAATTATTGAGATTTTGGGAAGTTTACCATCCGGGATTTTGGGACATGGGCTTTCCTAAATTTGCGTCTATAACAGTTTGAGGAATTGGGAATAAGGTATCTCTTAGTGCAATATTTTCTCCTCCAAAATGGTTGTATAATTTTGTTCTGGTATACCATTTACCTGTCCTTAATAAAGTATATCTTCGATATTCCTCAAGAAAAAGTTCTCGAGATCGTTCATCCAGAATAAAGTCGATATTGATGTCCGCAGCAGTTATCGGAGTGGCTTTTGATCTTGCCCTTATAACATTAATGGTTGTTGCTGCACCGGTTAAATTACCCAATTTAAATTGTGCTTCAGCTTTTAAAAGATAGGTATCAGCCAGTCTAATTGCAATATAATCATCGAAATT
>CAYPDD010000076.1:1384-3212 GCA_964409395.1 uncultured Candidatus Saccharibacteria bacterium
ATCATTCGTCAAGTTAAGCTTAAGAGTATCCCCAAAATGGTAATTAGGGGGTAATTTATCAGCGGGATAAGGTGCGTTGCCAATTGCATCCTTTAGAATAAAGAATTTTCTAATAGCATAATTTGAGCCCCGATCATCATTGGGAGCGTATAGGTCAATTGCATATTTCGTTGGTGCAGTATAGGCCTTCCCCCTTCCACCTCTTTCATAAGTAATCTGCAAAGGAACCACGCCATTTATTTTAATATCCATGAACCTACCCAGATGATTGCCGCGTGTAGACGGCTGGTCACCGCCTCCAATGGCTTGATATTCAAACTGCCAAACCCATAAAGCTTCCGTATTTCCCTCTTCACGGTTCTTATTACCCTTATAAAACATATCCATGAAAGGAACTCCTGGCAGACTTTTATTAACACCGTATCGTGTCGTAATTAATTTGTAGGCAGAAGTATTTATGACTTTATCAGACCATAAAAGGGCGCTGTCAGGTTTATTTATAGCCAGGTACATTTCAGCAAGATAAGTCTGAACAGCCCCTTTGGTTAATCTACCCGGAATAAATGGTTCAACAGTAATGTATTGCTCAGCAAATAAAAGATCTGAAATTATCTGTCTTCTTACTTGCAGCCTGGAAGTCCTTTCCCAATCAATTTTAACTGTTGATCCTAATGATTCTTCAAGATTCAGGGGGACATCGCCCCAGCCGTAACTAAGATGACGGTAAGTCCAGGCTCTGATTGCTTTTGCCTCTGCAATCACTCTGTTTTTGTTTGCATCGGCAGTCAAACCTCCACCTGCCCAGTTAATATCAGACCTTTTTTCAGCCTGATTAATTATTGTATTTGTAGCATTGACTATTCCATAGAGCCAGACAAATATCTGCTGGTAACGTGCATAAGAAGGATTACTCACGTCGCCCCAGTACCTGGCAACCTGACTAAATCCGGAGTCCCAGTTTGGACACATATTATCTGTGCCGTTCGTAAACATGTTGGAATAAAAATTGGTTTGCTCATTAACTGCTAATCTTACCAGTGAGTAAGCTCCGTTTAAACCAGTCTCAAAACCTGCTAAACTTGAAAACAATGTTTCAGAGGAGATAAGGTGTTGAGGTTTTTCATTTAGTAAATTTGTCTCACATCCGATAAAAAATACTACAATTGATACAATTGTAATAAGTTTTAATATTTTTATTTTCATAATATTTGTTTTATATCGTTATTATTCAGTGGGTTATTAAAATCCCAGATTTAATCCAATATTAATTTCCTTTTGCAGTGGAATTGTTGCAGACTCCACTAATTCAGGATCAAGTCCACGCCAATCTGTAATAGTAAATAAGTTCCTTCCAGACACGAACAGCTTTAATTTATTAAAGCCTAATCTGTCCAGAATTTTCTTAGGGACATCATAAGAGAGTGATATATCTTTGATACGTACAAAACTTGCGTCTTCGTAAATACTTGCTCCTATACCAGCCATCCTATCAGCATTTTCCTGATTCATATAATACTCATTGGATGGATTTGTGGGAGTCCACCAGTTTTTATTGATTGTACTGAGTCGCACACCTGATGAGACTCCGCTGTCGCTCATCAATGAATTTCCTCTGGTCACACCATTTACGCCGAGAATAAAAATATCGACAGTAAAATTTTTGTAAGACATTGAGTTGTTGAATCCCCAGATGAATTTGGGATCTTGCTGACCAATTATTTGCCTGTCGGCGGCATCCAATTTACCATCTCCATTATCCTTAATTTTAATATATCCGGGCTTCGAGCCCCACTTGGCGGCTTCCGTGGCTTCATTAAGCTGCCACACT
>CAYPDD010000077.1:0-3098 GCA_964409395.1 uncultured Candidatus Saccharibacteria bacterium
CCGGAGGGGGGGGCCGTATCTACAATTAAATGCTAGGATTACCAACATGCTGGCGCAGAAATTCCAATATTCCATATTTCAATTCAACATCGCATTGTAACATAACAAAAATACTTTGTCAAGGAGTATTCCTCGGCAAAGTATTTTATTGATCCAAGAACAATATTTATAGACTAGAAATCTCGTCTCTAATTCTTTTCAGCTCAAAGTTTTTGTCCACTTCGCTCTCGATACCATCGAGTGCTTCAAGTGACTTTTTGATCTGCAAAAGCTCAGTAATATAGGCCTTGTTTATCATATTACTAGCTTCAATATATTCTTCGACTAGATTGACATAGTATTCGCCAGTATCCTTCTGAGTCCACTCAGAATCGACGAAACCTTTTAGCAAGGCCTTGGCCTCATCGTAGCGCCCCTCGCTAAGTAGCTGATTAAATTGATTATTGTCTAATTGTGGCATTTTGATTCCTTATATAAATTATACGACTTTGGCCGCTTGCGATCTTCGAAGCATCAGGGCTAATTGGGCCGCTTTTGGTGAATTCTTCTCTGCTACTGGTATTGCCTTTATCGCATCATCAATAACACTCTCCATCATCTGTTTAGCTGCCGGATTACTGATATTTCGAGCCAGAAAATCATTAAATTGCCCCATCTTGGTCGAATTGATTGCTCGAGCGTCCTTGCCTAAATCAGCTGATTGAGTCACTTCTCGCTTATAGACTTCCTTGGCCATCGACTGCATCTGAGCATCAAATTTAGCATCCGTGCCACTCCAGACATCACCCATCTCATCAAGTGTCGAGGCTGCATCATCAGTATTAAATACCTTATCTTTCTTCGCCGAAGGCCCCTTAATTATGGCGTCTTTAGCAATTTTCATTAGCATATCACGAAGCTTATCTAGATCTTTAAGATTGTCGATAATATCTTTTCTCGTCGTATCAATTGAATCTGTCAGCGCTGCCTTCTCGGTCGCCTTGGTAGCGATGTCTGCACTCGCCTTTTGCAAATCATCTATCTTGGTGTCTAATTGTTTTTGTGTAGCATCATATTTTTCCTTTTCAGCCATTTCCGCATCAGACATCTTATTTCGGCCAAAGGATCTAATTGTATTTTTAAATCTGCCCCAATTGTTCCCCTTTTGACCAGCAATCTTCGTGTTGGCATCATTAAAGGAAGTTTCATTTGCTGTTTTTACATCAGCACCTTTTTCGGCCTGAAGTTGCCAAGCGGCGGAGGTCTCAGCTAGACCTTCCTGGGTCAGTTCATCACTATTTAATTTATATTTGGTATTTAATTCCTGATCAATTTTCTTGGCATCACTTTCAAGCTTGTCGAAATCGTCAATCATCTTGCTATATTTCTCAGCAAAATCAGCCTCAGTAGCCGCCTTTTCGCCAAGATGCGACTCAATTGCCGCATTCGCCTGATTTAAGCTATCACCCTGAATTATCTTTAATTTGCTAACAAATTCATTAGCCAAAAACTTTTTTAATTTCTCCAATGTCGGTTTGACAACTGTATCATATTGCTCAGCATCTTTTAGGATATCAGCATCATTGCCAGGATCCGCGACATAGTCTTTCATCTCGCGACCTTTGACCTCTGCCTTTTTGCTAATATAGGAAAAGAAACCAGGATCGCCAAGCTTTTGCTCGACTATCGCCTGATTATAAAGTTTAGCTCCTTCGGGATTTGTATCCTTTATCTTCTCGCTGACATCAGCCTCTGGGATATCAATATTTGGAAGATTACCACTATATTTTCCTTCTACCATATTACCTCCGTATTATATTTATGATTATTATCACAAAAATAAATAAGAGCTGTCAAATTTAGAAAGAAAATATTATTTCCTGAGCTCTTTCATCAAGTTCAAATATTGCCACAAATTATGAAGTGTTGTGAGTCGTAATCCGAGAATCTCATTCGATCTTAGAAGATGTGAAATATAAGCCCTGCTAAATCCCTTACCGTTCTGACACGCTTGGCAACCGCAGTTTTTATCAATAACGCCTGGATCAGTCCGATATTGCGAATTAAGAAGATTAATAAGAGAATAAATGTTTGGTTGTTCGATTGTCAAACTGTTGTTTCGGACAAAAACATTGCTATGACGAGCTAAACGAGTTGGCAGGACGCAATCAAACATATCCATACCAAGACTAGTTGCTTTTATAATATCATCTGGCGTGCCAACGCCCATCAGATAACGCTGTTTATTTTCTGGCAATATCTCACCCATTTGCTTGACGATGTCCCACATCTCCCGTGTCTCTAGATCAACAGCAAGACCACCAACAGAATATCCATCAAAATCAAGCGCTATTAATTCTTTAGCAGATTTTTCTCTTAAGTCCGGGTATAGACCACCCTGAACGATGCCATGGAACAAGGGACGTTTTTCTATCGACGAATCTTTTGTTTTCTCATCGAAATATATCTTCGCTCTCTTGGCCCAAAGAGTAGTCAATCTAACAGCTTCTTCTACCTGCGCCTTGGTCGCATTTCCGCTTGGACAAACATCCAACGGCATCAATATATCGACACCAAGGTCTAACTGTATTTGTATAACTTTTTCAGGAGTAAATAGATGTTTACTACCGTCAAGAAATGATTTGAATTCAACGCCATCTTCAGTGATTTTTACTAAAGATGAATCCTTCTTGTTCCCTCGGTCACCCAATGAAAAAACCTGATATCCGCCTGAATCAGTGAGAATAGGACGATCCCATTTCATAAAATTATGAAGTCCGCCCAACTCTTTGATCAGTTTTTCTCCCGGTCGCAGATATAGATGATAAGTATTTGATAAAACAATTTGAGCCCCTAGGTTTTCTAATTCCTCAGGAGAAACCGACTTCACACTGCCAACAGTACCAACAGGCATAAAAAAAGGAGTCAGAAGCTTTCCATGAGGAGTATCGAGCTCACCGATTTGAACACCATTATCTAATTCAAATCGTAAACAATTTATATCTTCTACACCCAAAAAACGCAAATTTTCAAATAATAATTGTTTTTCATTAGTTCCTTCCATACTGCTTAGATATGTACTATATTCATTATAATAATTTAATAATTTCATAGAACGT
>CAYPDD010000078.1:0-3040 GCA_964409395.1 uncultured Candidatus Saccharibacteria bacterium
TGATAAAAAAATGTTGAAATTTGAGGTCAAAAATCATCTACTGATCAATAGTAAGCTTGAAATATTTTCTCCCGATAAAACAATTAGCTATGCTCTCAAAGAGATGTTTAAAGACGGCCAGTCAATTGAGGTAGCGCACGCCAATAATATCGTTGAAATCCCTCTCGAAGAAGAAATGCCTACTGACTCACTTATCCGAATCTTACTCTAAAAGTCTCCTCTAAAACTAAAAATGTCCGCCTCCAGTAAACTGGTGACGGACATTTTGAAAATCTATTTATCTAAGCGACACGAACGGCGCCCAGACATATAGCCCCCAAGTATTGACCTTGGGATTTGAATCTTCGGTCGATTGTAAAACCGTCCAAGATCCGATGAAAATAAAACCATCTCGCTGACAATCAGCGTTTCTCTTGTCCGTTAAGGACTTAAGAGATCCGCCGTAATCCAGCTCACCACCCCCGTAATGGGGAACGGTGTTGATGATGGTTCCACCGCCCTGAGCGGTGGAGATAAATGTTTGGCGGAGCGGCTCCATCCTGGAGCGCTCAATTAAATGCCCGCGAGTCGACCAAAATGCATGAAGAATCAGCATAATGGCGATGGCGTTAGCCATGCCTCTCCCGTATTTCCGAGTTTCATTCGACTGGCAAATATACCAAATCCAGAAAAGAATTAACGGAAGGGAGAAGAGGATCAGTAGGCCAACAGTGGTAAAAAATAACACCACTATTGCCCAGAGGGTAGCAAGGAACCACATGATCGGGTTCCAAAAAGATACGATCGCTGCGACAAATGCTATCGCGGCGAAAATTACCAAACAAGCAGTTTTAAGTGCTTTCATTATTTACCTCCTGCAATATGAGTCTGTTTAATATGACGTATACTACGACACAGACTCTGCAGATGTTGTATATTATAGTACATTTTTACTAATTTGTCAATATAGACGTGCCTGCACCCCCTCTTTCTGTCATTAAAACCTTGATAAATATCGAAAGAGCTGGTATTATATTAAATGGCCTTAGGCCTTTTTTATATAAATTTAACAAGCAGGAGAGATGAAAACAAAAATTATCTGTACCGTCGGACCAGCAACGGAAACCATGGAAATGATCGAGAAATTAGCACTTGCAGGCATGGATGTCATGCGCTGTAATTTTGCTCATTGTACTTTTGATGAATACAAGAAACGCTACGATGACCTTCAAGCGGTCAATAAGAAACACGGCCTTGATGTCAAAATTCAGGCTGATCTTCGTGGTCCTAGCATCCGATTGGGCGAGAACATTCCAAAAGAAGGTCTCACTGTCAAAGAGGGTGATATTCTTAAATTTGTAACTGCTCCTTGCCAAGATAAGCATCCTGACGAATTAATCGTCAATGATCCTTACTTACATGCTGATATCAAAGTTGGTGACCCAATGCTCGTTGAGTCCGGTATGCTTGAACTTGAAATTACCAAGACTGAACCAAATAGTCACAAATTTGAAGCAAAAGTTAAAATCGGTGGCACAATCTTCCCACGAAAAGCCTTGAACCTTCCAACAACAAAATTGACTACTTCATCTGTTACAGAGAAAGATATCAAGGATTTAGAGTATGTCCTAACTGTCGGTGTTGATTTAGTTGCTCTTTCATTTGTTAGCTGTGCTGACGATATTCGAAAACTTCGAGATGTTATTGGTGACAAACCAGTTAAGATTATGTCAAAGATTGAACGAAGAGAAGCTCTCACTAATATTGATGAGATTATCGACGCCTCTGACCTAATCATTGTTGCCCGTGGCGACCTCGGTGTTGAAACACCTTATGAGCAATTGCCAATTATTCAAAAACAGCTTATCCGAAAATGCCAACAGCACTTAAAACCAGCTGTTGTTGCTACTCAGATGTTGAAGAATATGATGGTTTCACCTTACCCAACTAGAGCTGAAATTTCTGATATTGCCAATGCTATCTTCGATGGCGCTCATTATGTTTGGCTTTCTGACGAAACTACTGTCGGTAAATATCCGATTGAGGCTGTAAAGGTAATGCGAAAAGTTGCTGATAGTATCGATCATTATCTTGATAATTGCAGTGTAGTCTAAGGACTCATTGACTTTTATCTCTTCTCGAGATATAAACAAGAAAGAATAGTGGCCCGATGGGTCACTTTCTTTTTTACCAGCCAAGTTCCACTTTCGAGAACTTGCGTTCAATGATATAATAATAATTAGTTAAATAAATTTAAGTACAAGGAGAAATATGAAAAGAATCAATCCATTTATGGCCGCTATTGAGGACATTTGTGAAGAAAAAGGTTTAGACAAAGATATAATCATCGAAACTGTCGAAGCCGCTTTGGCTGCCGCTTATCGAAAAGATTACGGCAAACCAAAACAGATTGTTCGAGCCAAGCTCGATCCAGACACTGGCAAAGCTGATATGTTCCGCGTCTTCGAAGTTATCGAACTCGAAGAGGAAATCAAGGAGCATGAGCACGAGATAACACTCAAAGAAGCCAAAATTTTCGATAAAAAAGCTGAAATTGGCAAAGAGGTTGTTATCCCATTGCCACACCAGGAAGAATTCGGTCGAATCGCTGCTCAAACTGCCAAACAGGTCATTATTCAAAGGATTAGAGAAGCTGAGCGAGATTTACTCTTTGAAGAGTTCAAAGACAAAGAGAAAAAAGTCGTCAATGCGACCGTCCAACAGGTTGATGGCCGAAATGTCATCGTTTCACTTGGTAAAGTAAACGGCATCGTCTACCCATCAGACCAAATCAACGGCGAGAGATACTATATCGGTCAAAGACTAAAGGTCTATGTCAAAGAAGTTTCTCAGTCGGTCAAGGGCCCACAGATCGTAGTCTCAAGAAGTGATGAGGCTCTTATTAGTGGCTTATTTGAGACTGAGGTTCCAGAGATTGCTTCCGGTACAGTCGAGATCAAGAGCACTGCTCGAGAAGCTGGTTCTCGCACCAAAATTGCTGTTATCGCCACTGAAGATAAAATTGATCCAGTTGGTTCTTGTGTTGGTCAAAGAGGCACTC
>CAYPDD010000079.1:0-2924 GCA_964409395.1 uncultured Candidatus Saccharibacteria bacterium
CTTTTTTATCTTCTACTAATTTAGAAACTTCTTTTTCAACAAAAACTTTTTTATCGATAAGCTCAAGCCTCATCATAGCAGAATTGTCGCCAAGTCTGTTTTTTAGATGAAAACTTCGAATGAAACCGCTGTTGCGTTTCTCGTATCGAGGAACTAATTCCTCAACGATCTTTTTGACAGCATTTTTATCAAAGAAAATTTTGTTTAGGTTTCTAATAGTATTAAAATCTGATGTTTTAGCTCCTGAAAGGATTCTATCGACAAAAGATTTAACTGCTTTAGCCTTGGTCTCTGTAGTTTCTAATTGTTCAAAAAGAATCAGGGAAGTGGCTAAATTCCGTAACATATGATCTCTATTCGATTTGTTGCTTTGAATCCTATTCATTTTATCCTAAAATTGCGTTAATCTCGTCTATACCTTTTTTGCCAAGACCTTTTATCTCTTCGATTTTCAAAGAAGATAATCTCTTAAGTCCGCCGAAAGTTTTAATTCCGGAGTTTATAAGAGCGTTTGTAGTTCTTGGTGAAAGTTTTAAGTCTTCAACTTTTGTTTTGCTATCTGGATTTTCGCCATCAAGTTCAGCTTCGGTTGCTTCAACTTCTTCAGCATTTTCAGCTACTTCTTCAACAGCGATTTCACCTAAAATGATTGCTTGATAATGGTCAACTAGAACCTTAGAAGCTTCTTTGACTGCTTCGTCTGGAGTAATAGTTCCGTTTGTAACTATTTCGAGCTCTAATTTATCATAATTAGTCATTTGTCCGACACGAGTATCACCAACCTGCAAAGAAACTCTCTCTACTGGTGAAAAGAAAGCGTCAACACCGATTCTACCGATTTCACTTCTTTCTCCTGTGCCGATAGTAATTGGTCTGAAACCTCTGTCTTTTTCGATTGTAACTTCTAGATCAAAATCAGCGCTTTTATCAAGAGTAATAAGGTGAACGCTTGGATTCATAATCTCAACTTTGCTGTTTGCTTTGAAATCTTTAGCAGTAACTTGAGAAGGACCTTTTTTTGATAATTCAAGGGCAACTGGCTCATCGCTGAAAGACTTAAAGTTTACATTCTTTAAGTTCATCATCAATTCAACAACATCTTCCTTTGCATGAGGAATAGAGGTGAATTCGTGAGTCACACCGTCAATTTTAAATGACGTTGCAGCAGCGCCGGTAATAGAAGAAAGCAAAACTCTCCTCAAAGCATTACCGATAGTTGAACCATACCCTGGATACAACGGCTCGATAATGAATTTTGAATGGAATTCACTTATCTTTTCTTCACTAATTTTTGGCAAATTTATCTTTTCCATGAGTATATTCTCCTTAGTATTATCGTGAGTAAAATTCAATAATCAAATTTTCGTTGACTGGAGTGTCTATTTCTTCTCTTGAAGGCAAATGCTTAACAGTGCCAGTTAACTTCTTGGAATCAGCATCAAGCCACAAAAGAGATGAATTTAATGAACGCTCGCTAAATCTTTCAGCTTTTTTTGGCGAAATAATATCAGAAGCTTTTATTCTATAGGAAGGAATAGTGACTTTTTTGCTATTAACATTGAAAGAACCATGAGAAACCATCTGTCTTGCCTCAGAACGAGAAGCAGCAAAACCTAGACGATAAACAACGTTATCTAGTCTAGTTTCGAGCAGGCGCATAATATTTTCTGTCTTGTTGCCAGTTAATTTTTCGGCCAAAGTGACATAGTTGCGGAATTGGACTTCGCCAATACCATAAATCTTGCGAGCTTTTTGTTTCTCACGAAGCTGTTTACCATATTCACTAAGTTTGCTTCTAAAATTCTGACCATGGTCCCCAGGGGCATATGGTCTTTTTGTGACTGGACATTTAGCCGACAAACACTTATCACCTTTCAGTGAAAGTTTCATTGTCTCTCTTCTGCATTTTTTACAAGCTTTTAACATTTATTTGCCTTTGAACTTTATATTTTTTAAACTCTTCTTGATTTTTTAGGCCTACAACCATTGTGTGCAATTGGTGTTACATCTTTGATGAAAGCAGCTTCGATATTTGAACCCATCAAGGCTCTCACTGCAGAATCTCGGCCTGGGCCGACACCTGAAACATAAATATTGGCTTTAGTTAGGCCTCTAGCCTTAGCTTTTTCGGCCGCAGCGGCAACAGCAAGCTGTGCAGCATAAGGAGTTGACTTCTTAGCACCCTTGAAACCAAGCGCACCGGATGAAGATGAAGCAATTGCGCCACCTTTATCATCTGTAATAGTAACTAGGGTATTGTTGAAAGTTGATTGAATGTAAATACTGCCAGAATAAACTGGTGTCTTTGATTTCTTCTTTACAACTTTTTTTGCTGCTTTAGCTGACTCTTTTGCCATTTTTTTATAAACTCAATTTAAAATTAATATTTTATGCTTTATGTTTTTTCGACTGTTCTTCGTCCAGAACCAACAGTGACTTTTTTGCCTCTTTTTGTTCGGGCATTAGTCTTTGTTCTTTGGCCACGAACAGGCAAATTTCGGCTATGTCGAAGACCTCTATAGCTACCAACTTCTTTTAATCTTTTAATATTTTGAGAGATTTCAGAGCGAAGATCACCCTCGACTCGATATCTCTTAGAAATATATTGTCTGATTTTCTCAAGATCTTCGTCAGTGACGTCTTTAACTCTTGTATCAGGACTAATCTTTAATTCACTCAAAATACCCTGACTTAAAGATAATCCAATACCGAAAAGGTAAGTCAATGCAATTTCTAGTCTCTTCTCATTTGGAAGATTAATTCCCGCTATTCTAGCCATTATTTATCCTTGTCTCTGTTTATGTTTAGGATTCTCACACAAAACGAACACTCTTCTTTTAGAGCTTGTTCTGGAAGACTTGCCTTTTTTGCTTCTTATGACAACCTTGCATTTATCGCAGATTTTTTTAACTGATGCTTGTACT
>CAYPDD010000080.1:0-2915 GCA_964409395.1 uncultured Candidatus Saccharibacteria bacterium
ATAATTTTGCGTCATTGAAAAGATTAATCTGGCCAGCAAACGTTTGCATATAATCGCTCTCCAATATTTTTAACAGCACCATGATAATCGCCAAAAATAACATTGTACTCAAAGAATAAACTCCCAAAAACATCAGGCTGTCCTGTGTTTTTTTTGAGAATATTAGGATGCCGATGAGCAGAAGAGCCAATGAGAGTACGCCGGATATTAGCAGTATCATATTTTTCCTAGACAGTATATCAAAAGCTAGATTATCTCGAATATTAAAATATTTCTCGAAATATAATTTCGTGCCATCAGCATTCTCATTGTAAAATCTAATCGGAAAAACTCTTTCTGCACTATTTGGGTCTTTGAGTGAAGAAAAAATATCATGGAGACCATTATTAATAGTATTTTTGATATTGTCGGCGCTGACTGTCTGATTTAGATCCTCAAAATTAGTTCCTTCATTTATCTTGAGATCTGATTTTGTGACTATCTCATTTTTGATATAGAAAGCGATACTGTCATAGAATTTACCCTTCTCCAAAATGCCCTTTATTTTATTTTCACTGGCAAAAAAGGAGAGGTTTAGGAGTATAAAAAAAACCACAGTGCTAATAATAGCTAGAGCCAAAAAAATTGAGCCAAAAAACTTTCTCATAAATTAATTATAACACTGGGCAATAAAAAGAAGAAGGCGAAAAAAATGCGATTAAACTGCCTTTACTTTTATTTACTGTTGGAAGGTCATTCTTTTATAGACTTTTCGAGTGGCATCAACATCTCTTTTGCAGTATTTGGCGATTTCGTCAGTTTTTCCAGCTAGGAAATAATCATAGACTTTCGAGCCGTCTATCCCCTCTTCTTTTGGCGAAGTAATACCGAGAGCTGTAGTTAGACGATGCAAGCTAACTCCCTGCGCGCCCCACTTCTCCCACTCTTTCATCGTGTCGAAAATAGGCTCTGACCGATATCGAGCAAAGTTGAGATCACGAGACGGTCTAACATTGTGAATTATCGAACGCTTATAGATAAATTTTAAATCAAATTCCATTAAGTTATGGCCAATAAAAGTATTGACGTCAGAAGCTAAGCTCCAAAATTTTTGAAGCATCTCTTTCTCATCGCCGACCAAACATTCGACTTCATTGTCATCGATAGCATAGCCAATGCAAAGTATCCGACCAAACTCTCCCTGGAAAGAAGTATTGCGGAAAAATGTTTCAAAGTCGCTTTCGCTCTTTTTAGCATTAGCAATATTTTTCTTTTTGATCTCCTCCCAGAGCTTTTTGAGTGTTTCAATCTTTTCACCATCAGCCGGTATTGTCTCGATATCGAGAAACATTTTTTTCATTTTTATCCTTATTTTATAGTCCTACATTTAGTATTTTAACACTTTTCTCTTGGCCTCTGCAAGCACAAGGACTTCTGTTATTAGTAGAATTTAGGTAGAATTTAATTATCAGAATTAATACTCAAAGGCAAAAATGAACCCAAGACAATTAGAACTCTTAGAATTGATAAAGAAACCGACTATCTGCATGCTTGCTCCTAGTTTTCCAATTGATTTCGAGTATCCGCAAATTATTGGTGCACTCAAAAAGTTAGGATTCGATAAGATATGCGAGCTGACTTTTGGAGCCAGAATGGTGAATTACGTCTATGCCGAACACATCAAGAGTCACCCTGATCAGAAATATTATATAACTTCTCCTTGCCCTACCTGTGTGGCCTTAATAAAATCTAAATATCCGGAGTTAGTCCAATATTTGGTTCCTCAAGTTTCCCCAATGGCTGCAATGGCAAAAATTCTAAAGAAACATTATCCAGATCACAATGTTGTTTTTGCTTCTCCTTGTTTAGCCAAACAAGCTATTGAAGCACCAAAATACAAGGATATTATAAACCTTGTGGTCACTTTCAAAGAGCTAGCGGGAGTCCTCGAAGACCAAAAAATTGTAGTATCAGACGGAGAATATCAATTTGATTCCTTCTATGAAGAGGCCACAAAAGTTTATCCTATCTCCGGTGGTCTGGCTCAGACTGCTAACATAAAAAGCTTTTTCAAAGACGCTGAGATCTGTGTTGCCGATGAACCAAAAAACTTGTTTGGAATTTTTGATGAAATAAAGTCCGGCAAAACTCAATATCGTTTTTTTGATATCTTGAATTGCCCTGGTGGTTGCATTGGAGGGCCGGCTATCGTCAATTCTAAATTGTCACGCGAGGAAAAGGAAAAAAGGATTTTGGATTATCGGCAATTGACGGAAAAAGAAAAAACAAACAACGGGAATGTCGAATTAGAAAAAGATATTGATTTTAGCGCCAGTTATTAATACAATCTTTGATCTGAACAATAAAATAAGACTCGCTTATTTGCGAGTCTTATTTTTGTTTGGTTCTACTTAATAGTTTTCAGATAGAATTTCGTAATGTGCTTGGGGATGAGCGCAGGCAGGGCAAATATTAGGAGCATCTGTTCCTTTGTGAATATAGCCACAATTTCGACAATGCCAGGAAACCTCGATATCTTTTTTGAAGACTTTGCCTTTTTCAATATTTTCTTTCAATTTGAGATATCTCTCCTCATGAAATTCCTCGACGTCGCCAATTTCGGTAAAAACTTTGGCCGCTTCCTCAAAACCCTCCTCTTTGGCAGTTTTAGCAAAGCCAGGATACATTGTCGTAGTCTCATATTTTTCACCAGCCGCAGCAACAGCTAAATTCTCTGCAGTGCTTTTTACAACGGGGAAATCAAAACTCTCCAAAGATGATTCCGTTGGTCCATCTAATAATTTCATCAATCTTTTGGCATGTTCTTTTTCATTATCAGCCGTTTCTAAGAAAATAGCCGATATCTGTTCAAAACCTTCCTTTTTGGCTTGCGAAGCAAAATAAGTATACTTATTTCTTGCCATACTTTCTCCGGC
>CAYPDD010000081.1:0-2910 GCA_964409395.1 uncultured Candidatus Saccharibacteria bacterium
TCAACCTAAATCCTGGCGAATAAAGTGTATAATGGTTACTAGGCAGAACCTCTAGAACCTTTTCGCCTTCTTTTTGTCCACTAAATGTGTATTCTTCGTTCATAGTTTTATTATGCTAAACTGTTAAATCTTTTCTCTTCTTGATTATAGACAATATTATAATAAGTGCAATTAGAAGAGCTAGCAAGACTACTCCTGCGATTCCCTTGGCTAATGTCGTTGAACGTAGCGCCACCCAGGCGAAAGCGACGGCGATTAGATATATTGTCATTATTGCCTGTCTTTGGGTAAAGCCTGCCGCCAAAAAACGATGATGGAGATGTGTTTTGTCAGGAGAGGTCATCGGATTTTTTCCTTTGGCGACTCGTCCTACCGCCACGATAATTCCATCAACAATTGGGAAGCCAAGTACTAGGAAAACTGTGGCCAATTTACCACCAGAAATTAAAGGCAATACTCCTAGCATAAAACCTAAGAACATACTTCCCGAGTCGCCCATAAATATTTTTGCTGGCGGAAAGTTCCAAAGCAAGAAACCGGCCGAAGCGCCCGCCATTATAATAGAGACCATGGCGGTTGCTGGCTGACTGACAGCGACAGATACAGACAATAGAAAAATCGTAGTAAAAGCGATTGTCGCTAGTCCACTTGCTAGACCATCGACGCCATCAACAAAATTGATAACGTTCATCATGCCGACAATCCAGATAAGCGTTAATAAATCGGAGAGCAAGGAAAAGTGGTAGACCACCCCCTGATATGTGAATAAAGGGATATAAATTGTGTTTAAATTTAATCTCTCTCCAAATGGGTTTGAAATGTAATCTATGCCGATACCACACGAAATTACAGCCAGAGCCACAATTATTTGTAACAATAATTTTTGCCAAGCCTTCAACTCTTTAATATCATCGTAGAGCATAAATATTGTTATCAAAAATCCGCCAATTAGTATGCCTAAAAATCTCTTATCAATTGAAAAAAGATGGCCGAAACCAAAATTAAATTTCTGATGATCAAGCAGAAAAACTGCGACTGAGATAATCAAAAAAGACAGAAATATCGCAATACCGCCGATTCTTGGAATCGGTTTTTTATGAATGTCACGAGCACGAAGTTTAGAGAGTAGATTCCAACGATAACCAAGCTTTTTAGCAACATAACTAAAAATAAAGGATAGCGCGAAGGCAGACAAAAAAGGGAGGAGATAATTCATATTTTAATTATATCCAAATCTTATACAAAGTAGCAATTTTTAAAACATTGCCGCATGATCAACACGATCATAATCATTGTGAATTTCACTCTCGGAAAACCAATGTGAAATTTCATGATCTGCCTCTTCTTTATTCTCGGAGATATGAATAACGTTTTTGATTGCCCGTTTGCCAACATTGGCGGCTGCCGGTGAGTCAGTTGAGTAGTCCCCCCTAATTGTACCGATGTCCGCCTTTGAGGGCAGGGTATTTCCGGCAATTTTTCGGGTCATATCTATAGCATGGACTCCTTCGATAACCATAGCCACCATCGGAGCATCGGTCAAATATTTGACTATCCACTCACGAACTTGTTTCCCCGCTTCTAGCTTATCTCTAGTCCCCATCACATCTTGTGGATCTAGTCCTAGCTCCTCGAAAACTGTAAAACCCTTGTGACCTAAGCGTGCAATCCAAACATCATCTTTTGGATAATGATCGTTGGCTTGTTCTAAGCTAGGCCTGACCATTTTCAGAGCCACAATTTTCAAACCTCTCTTCTCAATTCTAGTAATTATTTCACCAAGAATACCACGTTGGGTACCATCAGGCTTAATCATTGCAAAGGTTCTTTCAATCGCTGGTCCGAGTTCTCTCTCTGTCATAGTACTCCTTAGAAATTAAATATTTTTTGTAGCTCTTCTTCTTTTACGTTTGGACCGACGAGACTAATCGCCATCCCTTCTTCTATAAAATATTTTTTACCAACTGCTAGAAGATCAGAAACCGTCAGTTTCTGAAATTTTTCTATGACTTCCCCTGGAGTTATAATTTTTGAGGATAATAATTCATTTGAAGCATAAAAATTGGCCAATTCGTTTGTATCTTCAAAGCCGATCAGCATATGTCCGGCTACAATTTCCTTAGCACGAGCAAATTCGGACTCAGAAAACCCTAATAATATTTTTTTGTATTCACTCAAAATTGCTCCGACAGCCTCCTGCCAACGATCATTAGGCACACCGGCATAAGTATCGATCGATCCTGTATCAAGATAATTATCGACGGTCGTCCGAACGGCATAGGCCAATCCTAGTTTTTCTCTAATCTCCGTAAACATTCTCGAGCTCATTGATCCACCCAAGATAAGGCCAAGTAACTTTAATGCATACTTGTCTTGACTATTTCGAGAAACTCCCTCAAACCCAATGACTAAATGTGTCTGCTCAATTTTTTTATTTACGACAAGATTTCTTTTGTTTTTTAATGAGACTGCAGGCTCATAATTATGACTCTGGCCATCCCCAAAAACAAAACTCTTTTCTATAAGAGTCAGCAACTCTTTTTCAGGTAGAGCCGACAGATTGCCGACAACGACAACAACTATGTTTTTATTCGTATAGTACTTTTTCTTATAATCGATAAGGTTTTTTTGACTAATGCTCTTGATGCTTTTGCGATAACCGATAATTTCACGGCCTAGGGGTGTTGCGCCAAATAAGGCCTCCTCAAACTTGCTTGCGCAGAGATCTGTCGGCAGGTCTTGGTACATATCGTATTCTTGTAAAATTACTAGCTTTTCCTTTGCTAACTCTTCCTTTTTAAATAAAGGATTGACGAGCAAGTCAGAAAGAAAATCAATTGATTTAGCTAGATGTTTAGTCGCCGTCTTGGCATAAAAACCAGTGTATTCCTTGCCGGTAAAAGCATTATG
>CAYPDD010000082.1:0-2890 GCA_964409395.1 uncultured Candidatus Saccharibacteria bacterium
TAGACAAAAGTATAAGTAATCTAAGGAGACAATATGTCAAAAATCATCGGTATCGACCTTGGCACAACCAATTCAGCTGTAGCTGTGATGGAAGGTGGCGAGGCCAAAATTATAACTTCAAGTGAAGGTGGCAGAACCGTGCCATCTATAGTCGCTGAGACTAAAAAGGGCGATCGCCTTATTGGCCAATTAGCCAAGAGACAAGCTGTCACAAACGGTGACAACACTATTTTTTCAGTTAAGCGTTTCATCGGCCGAAAGTTTGATGATCCAGAAGTTCAAGCTGATCTAAAGAAAATGCCCTATGAGACCAAAAAAGCAGCTGACGGTTCAGTCAGAGTAATAGTAAACGGCAAAGAGTACAGCTCTCAGGAAATTTCTGCTTTTATTTTGCAAAAAATCAAAGCAGACGCTGAGACTTATCTTGGAGGCAAGGTAACCGAGGCTGTTATCACCGTGCCTGCATATTTTAATGATGCACAGCGCCAAGCAACCAAGGATGCTGGAAAGATTGCTGGGCTCGAGGTAAAGAGAATTATAAATGAGCCAACAGCGGCTGCTCTTGCCTACGGATTAGACAAAAAGAAAAATGAGAAAATTGCTGTTTATGATCTTGGTGGCGGAACATTTGATATCACTATCCTTGAGCTTGGTGATGGTGTTTTCGAGGTAAAAGCAACCAACGGTGATACTCACCTTGGTGGTGACGATTTCGACCAAGTTATCATGGACTATATTATTGATGAATTTAAAAAAGACCAAGGCATTGATTTGCATACAGATAAAGCCGCAATTCAGCGTGTCAAAGAAGCAGCTGAGAAAGCAAAAATTGAGCTTTCAACCGCTGGTGAATCTGATATCAATCTGCCATTTGTCACTGCTGACGCCTCCGGACCTAAACATCTTCAGATGGTAATTACGCGATCAGATTTAGAGAAGATGGTTGGTTCATTGATCGAGCAAACACTTAAACCATGTGAGCTCGTATTGAAAGATTCAAAATTACAAAAAAGTGAGATCAATGAAGTTATTCTCGTTGGTGGTATGACTCGTATGCCAGCTGTTCGAGAAGCGGTCAAGAAATTCTTTGGCAAAGAACCAAACCACTCCGTCAATCCAGATGAAGCAGTTGCTCTCGGCGCTGCAATTCAGGGCGGTGTCTTGGGTGGCGAGGTCAAAGATCTTCTACTTCTCGATGTCACTCCCCTATCTCTAGGTATTGAGACACTTGGTGGTGTTTTTACAAAACTCATTGAGAGAAATACGACAATTCCGACTTCAAAATCAGAGACATTTTCGACGGCAGCCGATAATCAGACAAGTGTCGAGATCCACGTCTTACAGGGCGAACGTGAATTTGCCAAAGACAATAAAACACTCGGACGTTTCACTCTTGATGGTATTCCACCTTCGCCAAGAGGCGTTCCTCAAGTTGAAGTAACTTTCGACATTGATGCCAACGGTATTGTTAATGTCAAAGCAATGGACAAAGCAACCAGCAAAGAACAAAAAATTACTATTACCTCATCTTCTGGCTTATCTGAGCAAGAAATCGAAAGAATGAAAAAAGAAGCCGAGGAGCATGCTGACGAAGACAAGCAGAAAAAAGAAGTAATTGAGGCGCGAAATATGGCTGATAGCCTGATCTATACCGCCGAAAAGACGATAAAAGACGCTGGTGATAAAGTTGACTCAAATTTGAAATCAGATGTTGAACAAAAAATCCAAACACTTAAAGATGTCAAAGATAAGGAAGTTCTCGAGGAAATAAAGACTCAGACTGAAGGTTTGAGTAAATCTCTGCAGGAACTTGGTGCCGCAATGTACAAACAGGCAGAAGAAGCTAAACCAGAAGCCGAAAAGTCTGGCGAAGAAACTAAAGAAGAAAAGCCTACTGAAGAGAAAGAAGAAAAGAAATAATTGTATTTCTGTCCTCGCCCCTTGATAGAGGGGCGAGATGGAGATAGAATATAGATAAATAAATTTCTAGTGTTTATTTTAGAAATTATTTATTAAACGGAGGGTCTCGATGAATATCGGGATGTTTAGATGAATTTTCGGCAACCGGCAATTTACGTTATTATTGTTATTTCCTTGGCTGTAGCATTTGGCTGGTCCTATTTTTCGAAGAAGAAGGACACAAAAACAACCAATACCGTCAAGACTGAGCAATCATCAGCGCAGAATAAAATCTCCAATCTGACAAATATTGATGCGGCTGACTTCGACTCGATTGTTAAGGAGACTTACGCTTTAGCAAGCTCAAGATCGCTAGAGGCTGATCGCAATAATCAATTAGCCGCCATTGAAGTAAGAGTTGATGCCAATTTGTCGCCGGACACGATTGTGACAAGATACGTCTTCAATTCGACAAGTGATACTTACAACAATTGGGTGATAGCATTTTCTGGCAAAAGCAATAAATACATTAGGATGTTAACCCCAGTCAAAGACTTTATGGGTACGCTGACACCAATGAATACAAAGGCTTGGAAATATAACTTTGTGACAGCCCTTCAGCTAGCAGAGAAAAATGGCGGATTAACTTGGAGAGAAAATCAAAAGCTCCAAGGAGCAAAAGTCACATTGAAACATACCGGTAAGAAAATGTGGCTTCTTTGGGTAGTTGAGTATGAGGGAGAAAAAGACAACTTCACTGTTAAGCTTGACGCAAATTCCGGCAGAGTCGTAGAAGAATAACGGGCCATAAGTTATAAATATGTAGTCTACAAGGCTTCTTATTGCCTACTATTTAGAACTTATCGCTTTTTATTTATATGGCATCTGATTACTATAAAAAATTAGGCATTTCAAAAAATGCTACAACAAAAAAAAAAAAAAAGGCTTACAGAAAGCTTGCTTTGCAGTATCATCCTGATAGAGATGGTAG
>CAYPDD010000083.1:0-1356 GCA_964409395.1 uncultured Candidatus Saccharibacteria bacterium
GATTAGTGCCACTTTTTAGCCGAGCATTTTATGCGATGAAAAATACAAAGACGCCGATGTACTGTTCGATCGCCACAGTCATCGTCAGTATCATTATTGCTTTTCCGCTAGCAAAATATTATTCAGTGGCTGGCCTAGCGATTGCTTTTACAATTGGCAGTTATTTCAATGCTTTTACCCTGAGTTATTTTCTTAATAAGAAATATCCCGGAGTATTAGACAAAGATCTTTTTAAATCATATGTTGTGACATTTGTAATTTCTCTGGCTATGGGCGTCGCGGTCTGGTCATCAATGCATATCGCTTCTCTCTATGTTGATATGACGAGATTCGTCGGTGTCTTATCCCAGACTATAATCGCTATCGTCTCTGGCGCTGCAGTCTTTTTTACACTCAGTTATTTCTTTGATCAGGATGAGATGAAGTGGGCTTTCTCTAGAAAAATCAACGGCGAGGCAAATAATAACGAAAATAAAAATGAGTGAAAATAATCAATCAAACATAATAAAAAATGTTTTAGCTGATAGAGAACGCAAAAGTATTTGCCGGATGATTTTCGAGGCCGGATATTTGGGCGTAAAAAATGGCGAACTACCAAAATTTTATTTTACTCGTTTTTTGTACCGCAAAAATGTCAAAAATATTGGTGATTATATTTCGACCTATAAAAATGTTTCGAAAATTCATCGTTCAAAGAAAATTCATAATGCTTGTGTTGAAGAAATATTGGAAAATAAATTGCTTTTCAGTTATTTCTTTGAGGGCAAGAAGGTGGCGACACCGAAAATGCTTGGCTTTAACATGCAAAATATTTTCTACTGCGGAAATACGGCAGCTAAGGTCCAAAACAAAGATGATTTGATCTCATTTTTCGAGAAGAATATTTTCAAGAATGGCATGTCTGAAGTTTTTATTAAACCAATTCATGGCTCGGGTGGCGGAAATCATCATCGGATTAAATTATCAGATCTCTCAAATGACACTAATCTTTTCAATATTTTAACCAAAACAAATTTTGTTTTTCAGGAGTGCATCGTTCAACATCCAAGTTTAGCCAAAGTTTTTTCTGGCAGTGTTAACACTCTAAGGCTTGTCTCTTATCTTAATGGAAAAGAGGTAAAATTTATTGGCGGATACTTCCGTTTTGGCAGTGGCAAGAGCTGTGTTGACAATGGTTGTGCCGGAGGTGGCTCAGTCGGATTTAATCTAGAAACTGGAGTATTAGATAAAATTGCCCTACAGCTACTTGATTCTGGCGGTAAGATATTTTTCTGCCATCCGGAAACAAAATTTGTTTTTGAGGGGATGCAAATTCCTTTTTATGAAGAGGTCAAACAACTAGTCAGGGATACAATC
>CAYPDD010000083.1:1366-2869 GCA_964409395.1 uncultured Candidatus Saccharibacteria bacterium
AATCGATATTTTGCCTGCTAAATTGGTCGGCTGGGATATTGCTATTACTAAAGATGGTCCAGTTTTGATTGAGGGTAATCACGATTTTCATCTTGGATTATGTGAAGTTATCGCTGGGGGCTGTGGCAAAGATCCTATATATCAGAAAATATTGAGGGAAGCGAACGAATAATTAAGGGAGGGAAAATGAAAGAGACAAAAGAACCCCATAAAGATACACTAACGCTAAAGGCAGTTTTTATATTTTTAGAATTTATTTTTATTTTAATTATCGGTATGCTTTTCTATCTCAGGTTTAGTAGTTGGTCAACGCTTAGTAGTTTCTATGTCAAAAGCCTACCCAAAGGCGCATCTTTTACTGATATGTTTAACAGTGAAAAATCAAAATCAGTCTCTGCTAAAACGGTTGAATTGAAGGTATCAGAAGATGAACTTTCTAAAATGATTGGTATATCGGATTCGAATTTTCCATTAAAAAAAGCTTCTCTTAAAATCAAAGCTGAAGGGATAGTTATCTCTGGCAAGACAGCCAATGGTTTTTGGGGTGTGCCAGTCGATGTCCTAATTATTCCTATTAGCAATGCCGGGAAAATCATATTTAATCTAAAAGAGATAAAAGCAGCTGGGGTAGTAGCCCCGCCGAAAATTGCTGATAGTTTATCTCCTAAAATTAATAGCTTATTTTACAGCAATTCTTTTACAGATTTAAACAAACTAAAAGTTCAAAGTGTCAGGACTCTTATTGGCTATGTTCTTATCGAGGTTGAAGGTTAGGAAATGAAAGCATTTATTTTCTCAGATCTCCACGTCAATTATCGTGAGCTCGATAATATTGGCAAATATTTAATTAGTCATAAAGAAATTGGTCTTATAATTTTTGCTGGTGATGTACTAAATATGGGGGAGCCAGTTGGCTTCGTCCAGAAATTTATTGAGGTCATAAAAAGTACTAAAATAGATTTTATCTGGGTGCCAGGTAATAATGATTTTGGCCGAGGCTACTATAAACTCGATAACGAATTTAAATCTTTAGAGGGTAAAGTAATTAACTTTGCCAATCGTAATTTTACCGGAGTAGGGGGGTCCCCCGCTTCATGGGCCGGACAGTATGCAGGGAAAAGTATGATTGATCAAAAAGATATCGCTGGTAGTATTTTCGTGTCTCATGTACCACCACCAGGAGTTCATAATTATCAGAAAAACGATTGCCAATCCCCTGCTGTAAAAAGAAAATTCTTCAATTATCCAGTCATCCACATCTGCGGTCATATCCATACTCAATGGGGCTGTACTTATCTTGGAGAAACAAAGATCATCAAGCTCGCCCCAGCTGATCGCGGATTTTATGCTATACTGGATTTAGAAACATTGGAAGTAGAATTTAGCAGATTCAATTAAAAGGATAAATATGAAATTTGGCGCTCATATCTCAACTGCAAAACCATTTTCTGACTCAGTCTTGCGAGCCAAGGAGGTTGGCTGTGACTGTATGCAGATTTTTGC
>CAYPDD010000084.1:0-2806 GCA_964409395.1 uncultured Candidatus Saccharibacteria bacterium
AAAATCTCTTCCGGCAAGGATGTTATTGTTGAGGTTTCGGAAAAAGGTCAGGCAATCTGTTATGACGAGGGCGATGTTCGTCCAATGGGTCGGAGCGCATCAGGTGTTACAGGTGTCCGCCTTCGAAGCGGTGACAAAGTCATGTCGATGGATGTTGTGCCTGGTAGTGTTTGGCCAAATGAATCTGATAAAAAAGCAACTATTGAACCAAACATGCTGATTGTCTTAGAAAATGGTTTTGTCAAAAGGACAATGTTGAAGCATTTCCATATTCAGAAACGTGGTGGCATGGGGATAAGAGCAGCTAGCTGTACTTCTAGAACCGGCAATGTCATCGGTATGCATATCGTCTATGACGAAAAAGGCGATGTTGTCTTGGCTTCACGCAAAGGTCAATTTATCAGAATGGAATTATTGAAAATCAAGAAACTAGGCCGAGATACGCAGGGCGTAACATTAATGCGACTAAAAGACGGCGATAAAGTCTCGTCTGTGGCCTTAATATTGGCCGATGAAGAAAGCGGGGATCAGGCCAGTATCAATTTTGATGTCCCTAGTGACTCTGGCGATGAAGGCGAAAAGCCAAAAGCTGAAACGAAAAAAACATCAGTTACGCCAAAAATAGCTGAACCAAAAATAGCTGAACCAAAAATAGCTGAACCAAAAATAGCTGTTCATAATTACAAAGAACCCATTGCTAAATCGGGTATTGTAGCAGAGAATAAGGTGAGCAAACCTGTCTCGGCGATCAATAAACCAAATTTAACAGTTAAGTTTTATAACGATGGTGTCTCGGTCGATAAAAGCGAGCAAACTTCATCATCAAACAATATTGATAAAGTTGAAAAAACTGACGATTCAAATTATTGGGGCAAAGAGTAAGAATAATAGGCATCTGCGTTGCCATCTTTGCTAAAATATGTTAAGATAAATAATCATACTAATTCATACTATTACGATGGAAGAAAAAAAGAAACAAACCTATATTTCAGAAGTAGTTACAGTCAAAGAATTCGCCGAAAAGCTTAATCTTCCTGTTACTTCTGTTATTTCTGAACTGATGAAAAATGGTGTTTTGGCCACAATCAATGAAACTATAGATTTTGAAACAGCTTCAATCGTTGGCGAATATTTGGGCGCCGAGGTTTTATTGGCTGAAAAAGAGGAAAAATCAACCAAAAAAGCGGCCGGTATGGTTTCAACAAAAGATCTCGTGCCACGTCCTCCAGTAGTTACTATAATGGGCCACGTTGATCATGGAAAAACTACTTTGCTTGATACAATCCGAAAATGCCATGTTGCTCTTGGCGAATCAGGTGGTATTACCCAACATATTTCTGCTTATCAAGTCACTCTTGAGGGTGCAAAAAATAAGGAATTAAAAAACAAAACAATTACCTTTATTGATACTCCTGGTCATGCAGCTTTTTCGGCTATGAGAGAGCATGGAACAGCAATTACCGATATGGTGGTTCTAATTATCGCGGCCAATGACGGCGTGATGCCTCAGACTGCTGAAGTTATAAAACAGACAAAAATGAATAATGTGCCTGTTCTCGTGGCCATCAATAAAGTTGATTTGCCTGACGCTGATACAATGAAAGTAAAACAACAGCTATCAGAATATGAGTTAGTTCCAGAGGAGTGGGGTGGCAAGACTGTGATGGTTGAAATTTCAGCTAAAACGGGTCAGGGCGTAGATAATCTTTTGGAAATGATTTTACTACAAGCTGAGATGATGGAGCTAAAAGCAAATCCAAAGGAAAATGCCATTGGTATTGTAATTGAATCTCATATGCAAAAAGGCGCTGGGCCAATGGCTTTAGTTCTAATCGATAATGGTACTTTGAAAAAAGGTGATCCGATCTCAATTGGTTCATCTTATGGTAAAGTGCGAATTTTGGAAGATTTTGCGAGTAAATCACTCGAATTTGCTGGTCCAAGCACACCTGTTCGTATCGCTGGGCTTAAATCTTTACCGGATTTCGGCGACAGACTTCTCGCCTTTAATTCAGAGAAAGAGGCCAGAGAAAATTCCCTGAAGATGCAAACAAGTAAATCACATTTAAGAATTGCTACGGCTAAAAAAATAAATTCTGAGGAAGATACAACTACAGTTTCAAGAATAGAATTTAATTTAATAGTCAAAGCAGATGTTCAGGGTTCACTCGAAGCGCTCAAATCTTCTCTTGAGGAGATTGATAGTCAGGAGATTGATTTAAAAATTGTTTCCGAGGGTGTCGGTGCTATCTCTGAATCAGAGATAACTTTAGCCAAGGCAACAAAATCGCAGGTTGTCGGTTTCCGTGTTCAAGCTCTTGGAGCTGCTAAAAAAATTGCTGACAAAGAGAACGTTAAAATAAGAGTTTTTGATGTTATTTATGAGTTACTTGATTATGTTAAAGCCGAAATGTCTGATTTACTGCCTCCAGAAATTATTGAAGAAGAGCTTGGAAATGGTAACGTCTTGGCAATCTTCCGAGATGATAAAAAAGGTTTTGTGGCTGGTGGTAATATCGAAAGTGGCAAAGTTTCTAATAGCGATGAAATCAAATTTTTACAGAATAATACTGAAAAATATCGGGACAAGATACTCTCTTTGAGGCGAGAAAAAGCCGAGGTTAAAGAATGTGAATCTGGTTCAGAGTGCGGCTTTAGTCTTTCTGCTGGCGCCAAGATATCTGTTGGCGACAAATTTATTACCTTTAAAACAATACAAAAAAAACGTACTATATAAGATTCTAGCTCCTATCAAAAAAGCCTCCAATACTCTGAGCGGAAAAGAATGAATTTTATTTCGGTCGTT
>CAYPDD010000085.1:0-2793 GCA_964409395.1 uncultured Candidatus Saccharibacteria bacterium
AGTATAAAAAGGGAGGGATTAGCAGGTGGCCTGTTTGTTATTTATTTAACAAGCAGGCCACTTTATTTTTACGAGATAATTTATACTTTTAATATGGGAAAAAATATTTTCAGAACTTAATTTTTTTGTCTAGTCATCAAAATGAAAGACTTTTTTACTTGACAAATGTGGCGTTTAAGTGTAATATCTTGAGGCTCTAGATCTGATTTTGGAGAAATTTTATTTCTCCTCGGGGAAACTTCAGCTCTTGAGCTTGCCGGAACCGCTTTCATCAGCTTCGATGAAAGTGTATTAACAGAAGAGAGGTTGCAGCGCGTACGGATGTGCTCCCTCTCTTTTTCTTTTTACTTCGAAATTATCCCAATACATTCTATATGATGAGTTTGCGGAAACATGTCCACTGGTTGGACTTTTTTTAATTCTAGTCCATTTTCCTTGAACACTCTGATGTCTCGGGCAAAAGTTGCTGGATTGCAAGAAACATAAATAAGTTGAAAATCAATAGTTTTTGAAAGGTCAGAGAGCAAATAGATCAATTCTCTATCTAGGCCGTCGCGAGGCGGGTCGAGGATAATCTTGTTGAATTGCTGTATAGTCGTCCTGTCATATTGTCTCAACCACGAATTCACATTGGCACAGATAAATTCACAGTTCTTGGCCTTGTTTATTTTGGCATTGGAGTTAGCATCGTTGATAGCGTCCTGAACAATATCTACGCCAATAATCTTCTTGGCTAAAGTCGATAAATAAATACCAATTGTGCCGGTGCCACAGAATAAATCAAGCACACTATCCCCTATTTTGATCTCAGCGAATTCTTTTATCTTGTCATAAAGAGTCTTAATACCGAGTGAGTTGGTCTGGAAAAAAGATTCTGGCGAAATTTGAAAAGTAAATTTGCCGATTTTTTCATAAATAATTGGCGAACCAAAAAGGAGTCTTCTCCTCGCTCGACTCAAATCGCGCTCCCTCGAAGTGGTGTGATAACAGGATTTAATCTCAGGAAATTCACGCTTTAACATCGCCAAAAGTTCCTCTTTGTATGGCAGGTCATTATCTTTAGTGATGAATTCGAGCATAAATTCGCCAGTCCCCTTGCCCTCGCGGATACGCAGTTGTGATAGGGATGACAATATAGTGTCTGATTGTTGTGCTGTTGTGCTGTTGTTTAATACCTTTTTTATCGCTGTCAGCATCTTATTGTTGGTTTCTGATTGTAAAAGGCATGAATCAATCAGTACAAGCTGATTGAAATCAGCATAATCATGCATCGCAAAGGCAATTTGGCCGTCCTTATCTTTGGTAAAGAAAAATCGAATAACATTACGATAATAAAATTCTGCGTCTCCCCCTGGAATTATCGGCAATATCTCGGTCTCAATATTCGCTCGAGAAAGAGTCTCCTTGAATATTTCTTCTTTAAATTTCAATTGATTTTTATAGGCAATATTTTGATGGTCGCATCCACCACAACGATCGAAATAAGGACATTTTGGTGTGATCCTATCAGAAGAAGGTTTAATAATGTCTTTAATAATTGCCTCAGCAAAAGATTTTTTGTCCTTTGTTATCTCAACTTCAAGCTCATCCCCAGGAACAGATTTTTTGACAAAAATAGCTTTACCGGTCTCGCTGACAGATAAATCTGTCCTGTCATGACCCAAGCCTTTGCCCTCGAAAATAAGTTTTTCAATCTGTAGTTTCATAATTTTTACCACCAACGTTGTTCTGGCGGTACCTTCCACCATTCGGTTGCGGCGCCATTTTTTATCCAATCAAGATCATACTGACTTCCGCCAATTTTTGCTAGGGCGGTGTATTGGACTCCCAAACAAGCCATCTCAACTGCTTCTCCGGTCCAAACATCATCAGGCACAAATGGGGCGGTCAATAAATAATCATTATACAGCTGTGAATGGTAGGCTTCATGGACAAAAGAAGCTGCGTACCAAAGAACTCCGTAGCGGACTGTTCCCATGCCAGTTGAGAAGCGTGGTGGGTTTTCCCAAGCGTACATGCCGGTGCCAGCGCCACTCTCAGTACAGGTGACCTTGCGAACGTATTTCATGACTTTGTTGAAATCCTCTAGATCCTTACTTTTTAGGACATTGAGGGCCTGATAAGTCCTTATTTTGCACTCTTCATTGCCATCAACAATAATATCGACCGGTGTGCTATCGTAGGTTACGACCGTTTGTTGAGGAGTAGAAGTAGTTGGTTGTTTGTTTTCACCACTGGGCTTTTGTGCCGTTTTCTTTTTGGCCGCCGCCGCTTTGGCTGCTTCATCGGCCGTTTTTGCCTCGGCGATAGCTTTGGCTGCTGTTTCCTCGGCTAACTTTTTTGTTTTCTCACTTAATTTATCCTGATTCGCCTGACACTCCCCCATCCGAGTACTGACGCTTGAAAAGGCTGGATAATCTTTTTCAATCTTAGCTGAATTGCTCATACAATCCTGCCATTGTTGCAGGGCAAAATTATCCTCGACAACGCTAGAGATTTCTTTATATGAAGCAAATCGCTCTGCATTTTTTTGTTTTTCGTCGAGCTCTTTATTGGCTAAAAGTTTTGTTGATTTAGCAAATAAACTAGCAGCTTCCTTATAATTTTGGGCCGAATAAGCTTGATCGGCTAGTTTTCGAAAGTTGGCAGCTTGAACGTATTTATTTCCGACAAAAAACCAAAGGCCAGCGATTATGACTAGGCTGATTGCCGAGATAAGTAAATATTTTTTGTTCGGAAGTACGAATTTCATGATTAGCCTCGAGAGACCATCATTTTGCATTTACCAGTTTT
>CAYPDD010000086.1:0-2767 GCA_964409395.1 uncultured Candidatus Saccharibacteria bacterium
AGCGCCTCGTTTACACCGAGGATGTCGGGGGTTCAAGTCCCTCAGCGCGCACCAGAAAAATAATGTGGATAGGGGCGGATGGCGAAATTGGTAGACGCGCTACCTTGAGGTGGTAGTGGGAGCAATCCCTTGGAGGTTCAAGTCCTCTTTCGCCCACCATATTAATAATATCGAGAGAAAATTATGGACATAACACAATTTTTAACAAAAGATTTTATTTTTAATTCTGTACCACCAGTTCAGTCTGATTTTTATCTTCCCTTTATTATACTTTTTGGAGTTCTTATATTGTCAGGTATCGCTCTTTGGATATTTGTCAAAGATGAGCAAAGAAAAATATGGAAAGGGTATATAACTCCACTGATTTTGACCGGTTTTTTGGGAATGATGCATTTGGGAGCCAGATATGAGCAATTGCCTTGGTTGGCCTCAAGATTTTTCTTGATTTTAATCTTGACGATATTCATGGCTTGGCTTATTACTCTGGCGATGAATACAACAAGATTGATGCCGGTTTATCAAAAGGAAAAAGTAGTTGTTTCGAGGTTTGAAAAATACCTGCCAAAATCAAAGAAAAGAAAATAAATATTTATAATTAACAATAGTTCGCCCTGTGAAATATTCGCCAAGATGATTGGAAGCATTTCACAGGGTAAACATCCAATATCCGCCAGCAGGCGGACGGATGACCCTCCTTCATCTCAGACGAGTTTGAAGGACTAGAAAGGAAAGTACAAAATGACAGAAGAGACAAAAGAGGTTGTAGACACAGAGGACAAGACAGTCGCTACAGGCGATTCGATGGAGAAATTGATCGAGGAATTAGGCGATAGATTATTGCCTTTTGCTGAAGGGGAAATGATTGATGCCTCAATTTTAGCAATCAGTGGTAATCGAATTTGGGTTGACGTTGCTGGTCAATCACTTGGATTTATTCCTGAAAAAGAAATTACCTCAAAAACTGGCCTCAAAAAAGGTGACCAGATTATGGCTACGGTTGTAGCTATGGAAGACGAGGATGGTAATGTTGTTCTTTCAATGAAACGTGCTGATAGAGAGAAATTCTGGCTTGAGATGGAAAATGGCTATAAGACAGGTGAAGCTGTTTCTATCAAAGTTACCGATGCAAATAAGGGTGGTTTGATTGCTGATGTTGGTGGAATCCTCGGATTCTTGCCTGTTTCTCAATTAGCGCCAGCCCATTATCCACGTGTCTCCGGTGGCGATAAAGACGAAATTCTAAATAGACTCAGAAGATTTATCGGACAGGAAATCCCTGTAAAAGTTATAAATTGCGAAAAAGATACTAATAAACTTATCTTCTCTGAAAAAGCGGTCAAAGCTCAGGAAGTTAAGACAAAGATTGATAAATTCAAAGTTGGCGATAAAGTTAAAGGTAAGATTACTGGTATCGTAGACTTCGGTCTATTTGTATCTATTGATCCTGAGATTGAAGCTCTTGCTCACATCTCCGAAATTTCTTGGACAAGAGTAAATGACTTACACAAACTTTTCAAAGTTGGTGATGAGGTAGAAACAATGATTATCTCTGTTGATGATGGTCGTGTTTCTCTTTCAGTTAAGAGACTTCTCTCTGATCCGTGGGTTAAAGCAGCTTCTAAATACAAAGTTAGTGATGTCGTTGAAGGTGAAGTCACTAAAATCACACCATTTGGTGCATTTGTATCTTTGGACGAGGACATTGATGGTCTAGTGCATATCTCAGAATTATCATCAGATCGAATCGTTGATCCAGGACAAATTGTTGAGCTTGGTAAGAAATATAAATTCCAAATTATCTCTATTGAAGCTGAAAATCACAGACTCGGTCTGTCGATGAAAGTTCCTGGAAAAACAGAGGAGCCAAAAGCTAAAGTAGCAGACAAAAAAGAAGCTACAGTCGAAGAGAAGCCAAAAAAGGAAGTCAAAGAAAAAGCTCCTGCTAAAACTGTTGATGCTGAAAAAAAGCCTAAAAAAGTCAAAAAGACAACAAAAATTGAAGAAATTGTTGAATAATTGATTTTTTGTTTGTCTAAAGAAATTAAAATCTTGCGGAGGAAATATGCAGATTAAATATAAGGGTGAAGATTGTTTTGAAATAAAGTCCAAAGATCTTGATATTGTTTTCTCGGATAAAGTTATTATCAACGGATTTACTTTTCCAGGGCCTGGAGAGTATGAAAAGGGCGGTGTTATCCTAAACGGTATTGCTGACCAAGATAATACTATTTACGTGGCTAAGGTTGAAGATATGAATCTGTGCTATCTCGGTCGGATTAGACATGAGTTGTCTGAAGATGAGATTAAGCAGATAGGGGACGTCGATTTGGTCTTTTTGCCACTTGGCGAAATGGGCACAATTGATTTAAAAATTGCTCTAAAATTACTTTCGAAAATAGATCCTCGTGTCGTTATCCCGATGCTTTATAGTAATCTTGATGAATTCAAGAAGAGCGAAGGCATAACTGACGGTGAGATCGATGTACTCAAAATAAGAAAATCTGACTTACCAGAAGAAGAGAGACAAGCAGTTCTTCTAAAAATTAGTAATTAGAAATTCTTAAATTGAAAATTGGAGCGTAGCGACTATGGGTTCTTTCAATAAACTGAAAAAATTGTTGGAGGATAAGGAGCGCTTTCTTTTGATCTGTCATATCGAGCCAGACGGCGATGCTGTCGGCTCTATGCTTGGTTTGGCGGAGGCGCTTAACTCAAAAGGCAAGATAACTAGTATGCTCTGCAGAGATGAAGCTCCTGCTATTTTGGG
>CAYPDD010000087.1:0-757 GCA_964409395.1 uncultured Candidatus Saccharibacteria bacterium
CTTTATCGAGTAATCTTCTTATGATAGGTTAAGAAAAAGTGTTGTTTTATTTTTCTCAAGCCCGACTGTTTCTACAAATTTTCCATTTTTAAGTTTCTGTTTTTTTCCACTAAAGTGCCCACCTTCGCTTTGGAACTGAATAAAATAATCCTCCGTGTCTTTTACTTCATCCACTACCCCAGTTACAGTTTCTTCAAGCTCGGACGTCAAGGATTCGTAATTCAATCGGATTGTCTTAATAGAAGCGTCTATTGTTTTTTTTGATTCAATAAATTCTTTAGGCACCTTTTGACTAACAGCATATATACAGGCCCCACGAGCCACAACTGTAAGAGGGTCGCATGAAGTATCGACCTTTATTTTCAAATCTTTTTCAAGTCTTTCCTTTATGTACGGGATCATTGTTGGACCACCAACTAACACAATCTTAGAAACTGAGGAGGCTTTAACACCCGATTCTTTAATCGTCTCCTTACTCATTTCGATCGTCTTATCAACGAATGGCTTGATTAGGGTTTCAATCTGTTTTTTTGTGAACGGTATAGATAGGTAAATCTCCTGACCCTTGTCATCATTACCTACATTTTCAACCTCAATTAGACAGTTAGAGGACTGGGAGAGTGTTATTTTTGCATTCTCTGCAAAATATTTTAATTTGGAGAATACTCGACTATATTTTTTATTTCCACGATTAAATTCTTCTAGAGAAAATTTTTCAAGAAGCTTTGGAATAATAATTTTATCTACTATTGCTAAG
>CAYPDD010000087.1:767-2747 GCA_964409395.1 uncultured Candidatus Saccharibacteria bacterium
TCAAAATCTTTTCCTCCAAGGAAGTTGTCTCCGCCATGACCTAGCACCGACAAAGAACCATCCTTTGATGAGATAAGTGCTACATCAAACGTTCCTCCACCAAGATCATAAACTAACCAATTCTCATTTTTAGAATTCATGAACCCGTAGGCAATCGCTGCAGCAATTGGTTCCTGAATAAGAACTACATGCTTAAATCCTGCGATATTGCCTGCACGCTTAGTCGCTTCTGCCTGAAGTGTGGAAAAATATGCGGGAATAGTAATCACAGCACCTAGTGTTGAAGTATCTGGATATTTTCTCAGAGCATCATCTCTCAAAGATTTCAAAATCTCTCCAGATATTTCCTCAGGTTTCAAATCCTGATCCAGCCGACTAAAGTGAACGGTATCTGAGGTACCCATCAATCTTTTTATCTCCGCTTTATTGTTTGTAAATTCATCTTCAGAGGCGTCCTTATATAACTTCTCATATGAACGTTTACCTATTATCTTGTTTCCACCTTTATCAACACCAAAAACAGACGGCGTATACTCATCATTAAAAATGTTTTTCACGATCTCGATATTGCCTTTATTATTGACCGCGATCTCTGAGTTTGTTGTGCCCAAATCTATACCAATTTGTAAATTTTGTACGCTCATATAAATATATTAGTTTGTCACAATAATGATCTTGGCTTTTTTAACCACCTGTCCTCTGCAAATAATGGTTGGCTCAATTGTTTCTTTTATGATAGGTGCTCTTAATGATGGATCTTTTTCAATTCCTAATACATCAAGGTTAAGGCCGTCATTGTATGGTTGGCTGGTATGGTCAATAATTTCAGTATCATATTTCTCAAGATGGTCTTTGAGTTTCTGCACAGAGCTGTCGAGTGCTTTTTTATTATTGTCTGACAATGTACCAATTGATTTATTTATTCGCTGCTCTATCCGCCATACCTCAACCGCAAGCTCAACCAAGCTACCCAACTCCGTTGTAATCTGTATGGATTTTGGAGCGACAGCGTATTTAATATCATCCTTAATTTTCAAATAGAGATCATCAAACAATGCGGTACTGCTGTCTGTCCGTTTCTTTCCAAGAAGAAAGCCTAATAGCAAAAAATTACAGATAAAGCTCACTAGTAAAATGACTGACAGGGTGATGGGAGTCAAAATATTAAACATACTTCAGATATTCACTTTTTTGTAATAATAAAAAACCTGCTCAGTGATAAGACAGGGTTTAATTGCTGTTCGTTTGAGAAAAGGCCAAATTTATAAAGCCTTTTAGCCATTATGAGTAACCTCTTTATCTCAAAAAAATCTTTATTTTCACTTACGCGCTCTTGCGCATCTAAAACAAATTTTTTTGAAAAACTTTTTACCGCCAATAATCGCTGTGACATATAGGTCAACACTATATGTGGGTGCAAAATAAAAAGGGACACCCACGCAGAGTGACCAAACCCAACCAAGGCGGATTAGTGCCATGGCTGTTAAGCGGGGTGCCCCTTTCTAGGCGCTAATCCCGCTTTTGTTATCAAAAACGTATAACGATGCAGCAATGAAGCCACATCTGGTTGGGTTTGGTCGCTCGGAAGTATACCCTACCAGCTCGCAATATTACAACAGACAGTGTCAGTTTTGCTTTATTAATTAAACTTAGCAAAAAATCCATTGACACACTGCAGAAAAAATGCAAAAAAAAGAGTAAATTATGGGCTATAAGTGCGCGAGCACGCTATTACCATTACCTCCAACCAATATGCACCGCAAGGAATTTGTGAGACAGGCCTCCATACCTCTACTCAATGAGTACTTCAAGAATAAAAAGCTAAAAACACGCCTAGATGAAGCAGAGACAGACCTTGATGTAAACGTTAAAAAAATTGAAGCCGAGTTCCTTACCTTGGATAAAGAGAAGAAAGATGAAATCGATGGGGATTTGGAAACCATCTCTGACATGGCAAATGAAAATGGATCAGTCATGCTC
>CAYPDD010000088.1:0-2735 GCA_964409395.1 uncultured Candidatus Saccharibacteria bacterium
AGGGTCAGATACAAGAAGTTGGATATTTTCAACCCATTCTTTAATATTCCGACCAAGGGAAACACCACCACCAGACTGATTAATAACCTGGTCGAAACAGGTGTTTCTTAGCGCTAAGAGCAAGAGGCCCATCAACATCAACTCGAGGGAGGTTAAACCCTGAGTCTCTGTCTTAGAACAAGTAATGGCCAGAAAGGCGTGCTCGGCCAAAGCCATCCCATATTCTCTTGGCTTTTGACCAAAGAAGCTAATACGATCTCTGAGATTTTCAGGAATTAACGCCTGATATTTCTCAATTTCGCCACCGCCAACCAAGGCCAGTGCAACATTCAAATCAGGATTAAGCGCCTTCATCACTTCAATCAGGAAATCGATGTCCTTCTCTGATCCAATTCGTCCATAATAATACAAAACTTTTGCATTTGGATCGAGTCGAACTGAACCGCCGTTGAGTAAATCTTCACGCGTTAGTTTCGGCAACTCTGGCCGAACTACCGGCGAAGACCAAACAGTCACGGTAAACTCTGGCGGAAATGAAATTTCTTTCATTAATTCCAAGCGGAAATTTTCACTTGGTACAAGTACTTTATCTGCCTTTAAACAGATATATCTGATAAGTATATTCAAGATTTTAATCTTAAACTTAACAGATTTTGTTTTATCCCAACTATTCAAGTACGCCGTTGTTTGCGTATGAAGAGTCAGCACTATTCTCGGTCGATTTCTAAATAAGTTCAGTATCCAAATCGTAAAAATACTGAGCGGTGTCAACGAGTGGACATGCACTACATCAGCACCTCTTAAGTGCTTCAAAAGTGTCGGCCAGGAAAGGAGAAGAAAAGGGGCTGTTGACGGATAACCCCTTTGAATCTTTCGATAAGGCAATATGCCGGCACCAATAGTTTGGCACGCTATACCGAGAGATAAAAGGAACTGTTGTATCCCTTCGACAACAACAGTGACGCCGGAAACATACAGTTTCCCAGCCTCAGATATCTGTACAACTCTTTTCAGTCTCATAGGACCCCCTTGTTTCAAAAAGTCAGCTGATCATTATGACCAGCTGACTTTCTTATACAATATTTCGACTATGAAGTCAAAGCTATTTGGCTAGGGTTTCAACTAAATATTTAACAGCTTTTTTGCCAGATTCTGGATTCTCTCGATCAATTTTCATATCATCAATGACTTTACCGAGCATCAATCCTACTTTGATATTTTTTAGAGCAGTCGGTCTCATCTCTTTTTGAAGCTCCTCTGTCGTCTTTTGAACACCTTTCAGATAAGTCTCGAAGTTCATGCCCATCCCTTTGAGTTGTTCCTGATAGCCAGTCATAATTCGGCCAACTTCCTGATCGATCATTTCATCAGCAATATCAGCTTTGACCAATGGCAACATTTTGTCCAAAACTTTATTCTCTAATTCGTCCTGATATTTCTTCTCCAATTCGACAGCCAGATTTTTTTTGATTGCAGAAATCAGTCCGTCAGCATCTTTCTGGCCAAAATCACCAGCGAAAGCATCGTCAACCGGTGGCAACATTACCTCTTTTAAATTGATAATTTCAACTGCAAATTCAGCCTCTTTGCCTGCATATTCTTTTGCATGATAATCTTTTGGAAATTTTATTTTAAAACTTTTTTTCTCGCCTTTTTTCATCCCGATAATTTCCTCTTCAAATCCAGGAATTAGTGATTTTTCACCGAGAACAAGTGGATGATTTTTTGAGCACATTGAATCGATTCTGACACCCTTGAGACTTCCCTCAAAAGAAACTTCGGCCCAGTCACCATTTTTGGCTTCACGGTCAATCTCAGCAAAAGCCGCTTTTTGTTTTTGCAGATTATCAAGAATTTTCTTGACGTCGTCCTCTTTTACTTCCTCTTTTTTTGGTTTATCAACCTTTATTTTTGAATAGTCTCCAAGTGTTACTTCAGGGAAAACGACAATTTCCATCTCAAATTCGAGAGAATTAGCAATCTCTTCCTCGGTTTCGCCATAATTTGGATACTTGTTTATCTTTATACTTGGAGAAGTAATTGGATTTAGATCGTTCTCTTTTAATGCCTTTAGATAGCCCTCATTTATTGCCATATCTAAGCCTTCGCCAAGAATACGAGAAACGCCGACGGTACTTTCGACAAGTTTTCTAGGTGATTTGCCAGGACGGAAACCGGGCAATTTCACGGTTGGAGCAATATGCTCAAAGGCATGATTGAAATGTTTAATTAGTTCTTTTGGCTCGATAGTTATGACGAGCTTCACTTTGCTTTGCTTTAATTTCTCAACTTTTACTTCCATAAAACCTTTCAAATTATCATTATTGTTTTCGACTCATTCTAGCACAGATTTTGGTCAATTTAAAGCCAGGTATGGAGATAAAAAAAATGTAGCCGACCCCCATACTAGGGGCCGGCGACGGCACATTTTTTTATCGGCTAATTCTTTCCATTATTCTTGCTAATGAGTTTTCGCTGGACAAACGAGCGCGGATATTCGTAATTGATGATCCGGATTTCCCGCTACGGAGAGTTGTGCAAGCCATGTAGCTCGCATTCTTATCAATACTCAAATAAACTTGATTACGATAAGCAGTAATTGTCAATCCGTTTGGGTTGTTCGGGTTTACCAGCGTCACGACTGAGATGCGCGGACCGGCGCGCGCGCCACGCTGCTGCGCCGACAGCTCGCGCTCGAGCCAGTCCAGGTCCGGACGAAGCGTCGCGCGGTCCCA
>CAYPDD010000089.1:0-2665 GCA_964409395.1 uncultured Candidatus Saccharibacteria bacterium
GGATCTCGCTGAGGAAGTCGGCAGATTATACGGTTATGATAATATCGAGCCGATTAAACCAATCAAAAGTACATTTGAAAACTATTCTTCATATTACTTAAAGCAGTATTTAAAAGAGATCATTGTAAAAGGTGGCTTTAGTGAAACTATTAGTTATCCTTATCTATCGCAAAAAGATATCGAAGCTCTAAAGATACAGAGTAAAAATTTACTCGAGGTGGTGAATCCGCTTCAGGAAGAATACAAGTATTTGCGGACATCGCTAATTCCTGGATTGATCAAGGCAATCGCCAAAAATCCTGCCTTTGATCCAGCTCTACTTTTTGAAATTTCTCATATTTATACAAAAGATAACGAGCAGACAAACCTCGCTATTGTTTCATCGGGCAAAAATGCTAAAAGTATTCTCGAGGAAACATTGGCCAATATTGAAGAATCTTTAAATAAATCTTTTAAAAAAGAGATAAAAGAGCTTCCTCGAGAACAGCTTACCACTTTCAAGGTCAAGAAACCGGCTGTCTATACTTTTGAGATTAACGTTGATGATCTCTTGAAAAAAGTTGTGATCGACAAAAATAAATTAAAGCTTAAAATCTCAGAAAAAGAAGTAATTTATAGACCACTCTCTAAATTCCCGATGATCACTAGGGATGTTGCCTTTATTGTTGATAAAAATGTAGACGCACAAGAGATTACTAAAAATATTTATGCTGTTTCGGAGCTTATTAATCGCGTAGAACTTTTTGATGAGTTTGCCTCAGATAAATTTGGCATAAACAAAAAGAACATCGCTTATCATATCTATTTACAACATCCGGACAAAACTCTCGTAGATGATGAGGCCGACAAGGTAGTTAAAGATATTATCAATAAGATCGAAAAAGAATATAAAGCAACATTAAGAGATAAATAAGGAATAAAATGCAAAGAATATTAATAAAAGACACAATCAAAAAAGTTGGCGAAGAAGTTAAGGTCGAAGGCTGGGTTCACACTCGCCGAGATCATGGCAAAATCGTTTTTATTGATATGCGGGACAGTTCAGGGCTACTTCAAGTTGTTTTTGTGCCTGGCTCAAAAGCTTATGAAAAAGTTGAAAATATTCGGCCAGAGTGGGTCATCTCATTAACGGGACTAGTCAAAGCTCGTCCAGAGAAGATGATCAACGCCAATATGGTATCTGGTACTGTTGAGATGGAAGCTGTCGATCTCGAGATCTTAAATGAAGCCAAAACACCACCTTTCGAAGTTGATAAGAATACCAAGGGAATTGATGAAGAATTAAGGCTCAAATATCGCTATCTCGATCTGCGAAGTGAGAGAATGGCTAAAAATATCACTCTGCGTCATGAAGTCATCAAATTCATTCGTGAAACTCTCTGGAGCAAGGGCTTTCGAGAGGTAGAGACGCCGTACTTGACTAAATCGACTCCAGAGGGCGCCAGAGAGTTTGTAGTGCCTTCCAGAGTGTATCCAGGAGAGTTCTATGTCCTGCCTCAGAGCCCTCAGCAGTTTAAACAGCTTCTTATGGTTGGCGGTATCGAAAAATATTTCCAAATAGCACGTTGTTTTCGTGATGAAGATCAGAGAGGGGACCGACAGCCAGAATTTACTCAACTTGATATGGAGATGAGTTTTATCAAACAGGAGGATCTTTGGGGCCTGATTGAACCAATGATGATCGAAATGGTGGAAAAATTGGTGCCAAATGCCAAAATAACCAAAAAACCTTTTCCTCGCATCACTTATGCTGAGTCGATGGAAAAATACGGCACGGACAAACCTGATTTAAGAGAAAACAAAGATGACCTAAATGAGTTTGCTTTTACTTGGATTGTCGACGCACCATTGTTTAAATATTCAAAAACAGACAAAAAACTTGTTTCTTCACATCACCCATTTACTATGCCACAAGAACAGGATTTGGCTTTTCTAGACAAAGAGCCAGAAAAAGTCCGAGCTTATGCTTATGATCTTGCTTTAAATGGTAGCGAAATATTTGGCGGTTCGATTAGAATTCACAAGAGAGACATACAAAATAGGATTTTTGATATTCTGGGTGTTTCTGCAGAGGAAAAAGAGCGAAGATTCGGCCACATGCTTGATGCTTTTGAATTTGGCGCTCCTCCTCACGGTGGAATTGCTGCTGGTATTGATCGAATCGTGGCTATCATGGCTGGCGAAGAGGGCATTCGTCAAGTTATGGCTTTCCCAAACACTGGTGATGCTAGAAATGTGATGATGGGTGCTCCAAGCCAAGTTTCAGAACAACAACTCAAAGATGTTCATATTTCTCTTGGCAAAGAAGCCGAGGGCAAAGAGCTCAAAGGCGCCGATACGGTGATAGGGGACTAAAAATCGGAATCTATTTAAATCGGCCAGTTAAGCCTCCTATGCTTGATTTGGCTTATGGATTTCTCCTTTGACAAAAAAGTCATCTTATGGTAATATAAATAGGTTAAATCTGGGGGGATTTTTTTATTATCAAATCTTATAAATAACTAATATGTATAGGCTCAAACTAGAGCTAAGCTAAGACAGAGAGAAGAAACAAATGAATGAGACTCCAATTAGAAATGTTGCAATTATCGCTCACGTTGACCACGGCAAAACGACTTTGGTTGATGGTTTTCTAAAACAATCAAAAACTTTTCGTGAAAACGAA
>CAYPDD010000090.1:0-1126 GCA_964409395.1 uncultured Candidatus Saccharibacteria bacterium
TCAGCCGCTTTCTTTGATCCGTCGATTTTAGCATTTTGCAGAATTATCGATAAGACGCTAGTTGGAGCAACACCGATTAAAGAATTTTTGATTGTCTTAGCGCCACTGCCAGAAAATATTGTAGCTAATTTCTTATCCAAATCTTCAGTTTTTAGTTCATTGAAAATATCAATTTTTAATTCTACTTTACCATCTGCAAGTAGGGGAGCAATTTTTGCAGATTGAGCCATTATGGCTGGGCCAGAGACACCAAAATGAGTGAAGAGCAAATCACCAAATTTCTCAGAGATAATATTGTTATTGAAGACTACTTTAACACTTGCTTCGACTTTAACACCAGAAACTTCTTTTGGCCAAGTCTCAACAGTTTCAACAGGGACCAAAGCAGCATAGATTGGTGTGATAGAGTGATCAAGATTTTTAGCCCAATGAAGCCCATCGCCAGATGAACCAAATTGATGAGCAGCCCGACCACCAGTTGTAATGATTAATTTTGAACTTTCAACTATATTTCCGGCCGTATCACTAATTATCCAATGATTATTTTTTTCAATGCTTTTAACCTCGAAAGAAGTTATTGTCGTAATATTGTGATGACGAAGCTCCATATTTAATAGTTCAACAACACTTGAAGCCTGATTTGTCCGCGGAAACATCCGGCCATTGTTTTCTTCCTTCAAAATAAGACCTAGAGATTCAAAAAAATCGATTGTGGCGTCCTGATTAAATTGTCTTAAAATATCAAGAATAAAATATTTATCAGAACCACGATAATTCATCTCTGAGATATTTCTATTTGTAATATTGCAACGACCATTACCAGTTGCAAGAATTTTGCGACCGATCTTTTCATTTTTTTCTAAGAGTACAACTTTCTTGCCATTTTTGGCCGCAAAAATAGCTGCCATTATTCCGGCAGGTCCAGCCCCAATTATTGCGATGTCATAATTTTTATTCATAATCTATATTTTACTATACAACATTTTGTTATTTTTGTGAAGAGCAAAAAGAAAACTCACCTAGCATGCTAGGTGAGTCGAAAATTGGGTGAAGGGCCTGGAAATCAGGTCATATTAATCCAAAAAGGATTATATCGGTTTAGTGCCCCGATACCTGAACATCAAAC
>CAYPDD010000090.1:1136-2647 GCA_964409395.1 uncultured Candidatus Saccharibacteria bacterium
ACATCAAACCCTTGCACAAAATGATTTATAACATTATTTACTATCAATTGTCAAAGTATTTGTGGTATTATGACGAAAGAAATTAATAAAGGGAACCATGGAAAACATTAATAAATTCTGTTCTGAGATTCAAATGCTGAAAAGGCTCGAACATATTGGCTTCAAATTAGCAGGCGTTAGCGAAAAAGATACACTAGCAAATCACATTGTCATCGCTTCACAAATTGCTTTTGTCTTGGCTGAATTAGAGGGCGCCGATAGCTACAAATCTGCTACTATCAGCTTATTCCATGATAACCACGAAGCTAGAATCGGCGATCATAACAAAATTAGCTCTCGATACATCGATACACATCAAGCAGAAAGAGAAGCAGAGAAAGAACAACTTGCCAATCTTCCGGAAGGCATAGCTGAAAAAATTACAAAACTACTGAATGAAAAACACGAACGAAATACAAAAGAGGGGATAATCGCTCAAGACGCCGATTGGCTCGAAGTTGCGATCCAAGCAAAGATTTATAGTGAACAAGGACACAAAGGTTGCGAGGAGTGGATTAGTAACGTTGAAAAAGCCTTAGAGACGGAATCAGCCAAGAAAATTCTGGCCGAGATAAAAAATGACTTGGACTTCACAAATTGTTGGTGGCAGGGCTTAAAAAAGATGACTTATGAGAAATTAAAATAATCAATTATTTCTGTTCATATTTTGTTCGGTATGATATAATTGATTAATAAAGCTAGTAAACATAAAATCTGAGGGAAGGATTTAAAAATGAACTATATTTTGGTCACTGTTTGCGCCTTTGTGGCAGCAATGCTCGGCACAATAGCCGTAACATTATTTCTAAAGAAAAATAGCAAAAACGATATCGAAGAAAAGGGATTAGAGGATAAAATCGCTCGAATCTCAAATGATGCTCTCAAAAATAATACTGAGCAATTTTTAACTTTAGCCAAAGAAGTACTTGGAGCACAAAAGGCAGAAATAAAAGTTGACCTCGAGGGCAAAAAGTCAGCAATTACCGAATTGATCGATGAAATTAGAAAAGATATTCGCAAAAATGAAGACCGCTTAAGCAAAAGTGATGAAGATAGAGTTCGTTCATTTTCAACCCTTCAAAATGAATTGAAAAGCTACAAAGAGATTACTAACGACCTAAAAATAAGCACCGATAAGCTCAAAAGTTTACTCTCGAACAATCAGCTTCGTGGCGCCTTTGGCGAACAAGTAGCCGAAGATTTATTAAAGATGGTTGGCTTCGTTGAAGGAACTTCATATACCAAAAATGAAGCTCAGCAAACACAAAATACTAGACCGGATTTTACAATCCTCCTGCCAGACCAAACCAAGATTAATATTGATGTTAAATTCCCGTACTCTGCTCTCGTTAAAACGCTTGAAGCAGAGAATGATACTGATAAGAAAAAACATTTTATGCAATTTCGCACAGATGTGAAGGAAAAAATTCGTCAGGTTTCCACTCGTGAATATATCAATCCCGAAGAAAAAA
>CAYPDD010000091.1:0-2076 GCA_964409395.1 uncultured Candidatus Saccharibacteria bacterium
AAGCATTTCGCTATCTTTTGCCTTTCCTTCTGTCACTGTCTCAAAGCGTCGATGATAGAGATGCCAATTTTAAACTCCTTGGAGAGATGGGTTATATTTTTATGGAGGGTTTTGTCTTTTTTGTAAATAATCTGTTTATGGTTATTATTTTTGCCAAAATTAAGAAATTTATTTTTTTCTGGTCCTCTAAACAAGCTAGATAGAACAATATTATTGATTGCTCCAGAAAAGCCGATGTTTTGATTAATCTTTGGCGGTCCGATTGAGATGATGAGATCCGAGTCAGTCAGAGTCGTTGCAATCTTGGCCGGCCATGTTTTTTCATTTTTGTCTAATAATTCAATTATTTTAAAATCATCTTTATTAAGGTCGACGAAGGCCAGATCATACTCTTCCTGTAATTTTAAATAACCATAGCCTTTGAAAACATCTAATGTATCACCAATAATACTGCTTTCAGCAAGGACAATTTGGCCCTTGGCATGCGGGCGGATAAAGGAGAGCAAAGTGCGGAGAGCATCAATGTGAGTGCAAAATAATTGATTTCCAGCTATGGTGCAATCGGGTTTGACGACAATTCTTTTTGCATCCTTTATTTTCTTAACAATTTCGGTTTTCATCAAAGCAAGACATCGGTCGATGTTGTAGCTTCTGCTGTCCGATTTGATGTAGGAAAGTTTATTCATAGCCCCCGTTTAGAATTTTCTTATTACTCCCCTGACCTTGCCCTGAATAGTAATGCGATCTTTCTTAAAAAGCATCGCTTTCATTGTCTTATTGGCTGGCTGGAGTCTGATGTTGGTTTTTTCGTCATAAAAACGTTTGAGCGTGGCGTTAGCATTATCAACGAGAGCCACGACAATATCACCATTTTTGGGTGAAGCTGTTTGTTCTATGATAACATAATCACCCTCCAAAATACCGTCATCAATCATTGATTCCCCTCTGACGCGTAGGGCAAAAGTCTTGCGCCCCATCATATCACGAGGGATGTCTATCGTCTCATTGGTCCTAATTGCCTCTATAGGCCGTCCTGCGTCAATAATACCCATCAACTGGATAGAATGGAGCTCGATGCCATCATCGAAGGCTGGGGTCAGCTGAATGGCTCTGGCCTCCATAGCATCCTTGGTCAGGTAGCCCTTTTCCTCAAGGATATTGATATATTCGGCGACTGTACCAGTCGAAGAAAGCTCGAAATAGTGAGCAATCTCTCGATAGCTCGGAGCATAGCCATTGTCATCAATAAAATTACGGATGAACTCCAGTATGTCCTTTTGTTTTCTTGTAAGCGGTTCCATATTCCTCCTTTTGTTCGGTTTGTTTATAGATACATTATCGAACAAATACCAAACAAAAGTCAAACAAAAAGTTGTGGATAATATACTGTCGAGCTCAAATTTACTTGAAATATTTACAAAATCGTGGTATAAAAAGACATCGTTCGAAGGTCGGACGATAATATATTTTTAAAGGGGGTTGGTTTGATGAAAAGAATCGAACCAAAGTATCGAATTTCTGTGGGAGGGTGGCATCTCTTGGCGCAGAATATGGCATTTGGCAACCCGACCGAGGGCGGTTTTTCTTCAATGAGAGACGCACTTGGAGCCGTGGGAGCCTTGAATCGTGTTCTTAAAACTGAACATAATCTCGAAATTTCAGTCTCTGCTCATCTCAATCATGAACTGGCAGTAGACATAGACGACGAGAATGTTGGTTTTATGGCACGCCATAACAGTAATCGCTCCATTCCATTGGATGAATGGATAACCGCTTACCGAATAGGTAAATATCCACCGATTGGTCGGATAATTCCTCCTGGTTTTGGTTATCCATGGTCTGATCGAGGTGCTTTTATTAACCCGGTAGAGGAAATCAGAGAACGAACCAAACTAATGATGGTTCATGCTTTTCAGTTATCGGAAAAGGTAAAAGCAGGTAGTGCAGGATTTGGTGAGGTTATTTATTGGACGGGTCCTGATGGAATCCGTTGGGAACGTCTGGTAAATGGTGATGACCCAGTCCTGAGTTATGAGAATAATCAGGAACTTGACGAGTATAAAAAAATTATTGAGG
>CAYPDD010000091.1:2086-2621 GCA_964409395.1 uncultured Candidatus Saccharibacteria bacterium
CGTGATTTGGGTTATAATTCCAGACTCCTACTCGAAGGTAAAGCCGGTGGCGATCCATGTTATTTAGATGCTATGACTGATACTCGCTTGGAAATTGTGGCGATTAATAAGATCAATTCTCTTATCGGCGAAAAGGTTGTTGAGTGGCAGGGCGAAACTGCTCATGTTCGTGGCGGTGGTGAGACTTTTGCCAATGGCTTACAAATGGCGATTAACGGCGGTGTCTTCAATGGCGCAATTCATCTAAATTCTGGTGGTATCGCGTCCCAAAAATTCTCTGATCTGCTGAGCGTCGGTACAAAGATGTCGCTCTTCCAGCAGTATGTTGACCCAGATTATCAGCCTGGTCAGGGTGTTACTGAATGGCTTGAAGACCAATCTAACGCGCTCCTTGTCGGCGCTTTGTGGGCTGGCAAGAAAGAAGACAGGGTTTTCCAAATTGAATTTGACGCGAGATTTTCTCGTGACAAAGACACAATCGGTGCACTAAAGAAATCGATTGATTGGACTGTCCGGGAAATGCAGAAGCATGGCG
>CAYPDD010000092.1:0-2583 GCA_964409395.1 uncultured Candidatus Saccharibacteria bacterium
AAATAAAATAGCCCACTCTAAAACACGATAAATACACGAAGGATCTATGTCTGAATATTACAAAACAACCAAAAGTGGGAAGTGGCTTTTCAATCCGAAGGAAAGCAACAATTTTAAATTGAGCCGGAGCAAGCTTGATTTGTTTATGTCATGTCCACGATGTTTTTATTTGGACAACAGATTGGGCCTTTCCCGACCACCTGGATTTCCGTTTAATTTAAATACCGCCGTAGACACATTGTTGAAAAAAGAATTTGATATTCATCGTGCAAAAGGAGAAAAACATCCTTTGATTGAGAAATATAATGTCGATGCTCGGCCGGTAGCGCATGATGAGTTAAACGTTTGGCGGGAAAATTTCAAAGGAGTGAGATTCACTGATCCGGAGACTGGCTTGACTATCACCGGCGCGATCGATGATCTATGGATTGATTCGAAGGGTAATTACATTGTGGTTGACTATAAGGCGACGAGCAAGAGCGGAGAGATCGAGGCACTAGATCAGGACTGGCATGATGGCTACAAACGGCAGATGGAAGTGTATCAGTGGTTACTGCGCAAAAACGGGCTCAAGGTTTCGGATACAGGCTATTTCGTTTATTGCAACGGAGATACAGACAAGGATGCTTTCGACGCCAAGCTCGAATTTCGAATTACGCTGATCCCTTATAAAGGGGATGATAGTTGGGTTGCGGGCGCGATCAAGGCAGCGCATCAGTGTTTGTGCTCCGACAAGATACCGGAGGCGAGTGCAGATTGTGATTATTGTAGATATTTCGAGACGCGAGAGAAGATTGTAAAGTAAAATTGATAAATAAAAATAATTATTTAATGCAAATAGAAGAAATCTCAAAAGATAAAAGAGTTGATAAATTCTTCCTCGAACAATGGGGGACAGAGTTTATTGTTTCCGGAGATGAGAAGCTTTTTGGCCATGACCTTGATGTCTTTGCGGTCTTTGACGGCGAGGAAATTATTGGCTTATTGTCATATCACTTAAAGAATCTTAAGTGCGAAATTGTATCCCTCAATTCTTTGCGCCATGGCGAGGGTATCGGCTCAGCTTTACTCGAAAAGATGATTGAGAAAGCAAAAACTATTGAAGGTTTAAAACGTCTCTGGCTGATGACAACAAATGACAATCTTGAGGCTCAGGAATTTTACAACAAGCGAGGCTTTATCATAACAGCTATTTATGAAGGAGCAATCCAAAAAAGTCGAGATATGGGAGAAAATATCCCCCTAATTGGCAAAAACGGCATCCCTATTCGTGACGAGGTAGAAATGGAATATAAATTTCAATAAAAAAGGAGTGTTGTGGATTATCAAGATACATATAAATCATACAAACGGCCGCCTTTGTCACCACCAGAGTGGGCTTTTGGCGTCGTCTGGCCTATTCTCTACATACTTATCTTTATTTCATACGGTTCTGTCTTTTCTGCTGTATTAAAAGGGGATATCGGAGGAGTAATTCTTATCCCTTTTGTTATTAATCTGCTGGCCAATGGGCTCTTTACATATTTTCAATTTAAACTAAAAAATAATTTGCTGGCGAGCCTAGATATCGTTGTCGTATTAGCAACGATTATTCTAACTATAACCATGATCTGGCCATATTACCACTGGGTAGCATATTTGCAGATTCCATATCTCATCTGGGTGACATTTGCCACCTATTTACAGTTTGGCGTAACTATTCTAAATCGAAAAAAGCCCCTATAATCAATTTTCGTAAGAATTGTTATGTTATAATAATATTTTAGTATTACTAATCAAAAAGAGGGGAAATGACCAAGAAAGTAATTACAGAAAATGAGCAGAAAAAAAATACTGCCCTATCAGGTGTTGTTTTGGGAATTATCGGGATATTCTTTATCTGGGCATGGTTTATCTCTGGCCCAATCGGAATTATTGGCTTGACACTTAGCATTAAAGCCCTTAAAACCTCAAAATATAAACTGGCGGTATTTGGCACTGTAATAAGCGGCATTTCAGTAGTATCTTCTGTTGGCTATTTTTTACTGCTCTGGATGAACGGCTATCTTTAAGTCTTAATTGTTTTTACTAAAAAATCATCGGGTTGATAAATTATCAATATTGTAATAGGTTAAATTAACGGCGCATATTTACAACAAATATGTTCCGGGTTATTCAGACAATCCTGCGAGGAGGAGGCATATCTCAATGACAGATGAATACTACGGGAGAACCGATGCAATCATCGCTAGAGGGGGCACTCCAATCTGCCCTCACTGCGGAAAAAGAATGTTTGCTGCGGATGATCACGGGCGATTCGCCTGCTTTTGCCAAGGGATTGGCATGACTACTGTAAATGGTGTCGATGGCACATTGTTACCGACACCACGACTTCCGCAAATCAACACAGCCGGTATGGCCGATGCGGACAAAGCCAAGATACCAGCAATCAATCGGCTGGACGAACCACCAACCGCTGCTGAAGCAGCGTACTTCGAACTCATGCTTACTGGCGATCCAAATGTAATCGGAACTCCAGAACATGCGGCCGCTGTTGCGGCGATAGAAGAAGAGCGAAGCGAATGAGTTTCGAACCGATGCAAG
>CAYPDD010000093.1:0-2462 GCA_964409395.1 uncultured Candidatus Saccharibacteria bacterium
TTAGAGCAACGTATTGCAGCGTATTCGTTATTAAACGAGTTATGATTGTTATCAGGACTAATCGACTTATATTTTTTGAAAAATTCGATAATTAATCCTTTTCTAGTCTGATTAATTTTTCAGGTTTTATGTCTTGACAGTCAAAATGTAACTGAAAAATTAGACTGGTTACGTTTTCCAGTACTCATAGCATTTCTTAAGCCCCCATTCACTTAATATTCGCTATCAGTCGTAGATTAAGCCTATACACGAAGAGTTTGTGTACTTAATCCTCGGGTGTTTTTTCACGCCCACTTCCCGATATACGGCGTCTGAGAAGGTTTTTCCGCTCAGCTCGGCATTGCAATAATAGCTATGAAAAAATATACGATTTCTGTTTAATTGCGGCCTGTTAGTAAAATTGTTTATCGTTATTAAAACCATGAGTTGGTTCTGGCCAAAAAGAATTTATTATTATCAAGGATCGTAATAATGTCTTCATGGTCGATGATCGCTTTATTACTTGAGAGAATATATTCCGCTAATGTTAAAATCGCATGCCAGTTTTCCGCATCATTTATGAATGAAAAGGCTGCCAAGAAAAGCCTAGATAATGTTTCCTCCCGTTCGACTGCTGACAGATTAAGACAGTTGAGGTAGTCATTAATTGTTTCTAAATCTGAATGGCCGCCATAAAAATTCAACGCATTTAAATCAACTAAATACGGATTAATGGGTTCGTTATCGCGCAACGCGACATAAGTGGCTTCGGCGATAGGTCCTACTAGATAATTGAAAATATCTGCTTCAAAAGCAACTAGATAATTTTGTTTTTGTGTGTAGTTGAAATCAGAGACGGCTTTATCGACGGAGGAAGGAAGCGTATGAATTAAACGTCCACCTTCTATTTTAGAAAGATAAGTGCTAGGGTGTTCGTTTGCTGCAGATAAAAATTCGTCTGGGTAATTGGTATGATGCAGTTGATTAAAGAAAATCTGAAAGAAAATAGGCGGCAATTGTTTTTGCCTATTGCCGATATGAATAGCAGCCGCATGGCCAGCCTCGTGGAATGCCACTTGCTTAATTAATCTTAAGTCATTAACAAAATTGACCGTATTAGTTGAACAAGTTCTTCTCATAATGCTCACCAACAGTTTAAAAAAGATGCGGCCCGGAGTCATGACCGCATTAAGTGGAAGGAAGCTAACTCTAATCCTTAACGAGCAGGAGCGCACAAGAGTTGCATGCATTGTAATGAAGCTGTAACTGATTGAAAATGTGGCATATTGCCGCGCGACACTATGCCGCAGATTTTGGCATACTATTTGCTAAATTAATTAGTTTTGACTGTTAATTTAGCACTAAAATGACCCTTTATAGGGGCTTTGGCGTTCTAGGTGTGGGCATATCACTTGGTTAATAAGTGATATGCCTTATATTGAAGTATTTAGGGGTAACGATAAGGAAGTTTGAGCTTAACAACAAAAAAGCTCGCTGAGCAAGATAGGCTTATTATTTTTCTTTGCTTAATAAACTATTGCGGTTTATTTTCAGCCTCTAACGCTTCGACTAGCTGGTTTGCCGGCAAATACCCTGGATAAACATTACCATTTTCTGAGATGATCATCGGCGTGCCTTTGACGTCAAATTCAGCCGCTAACTGCATGTGCTTATCTACCGGATTCTCGCAAGTCTTCATAGGTAACTTTTGGTCTTTCTTTGCCGCTGTAAGTGCCGCATTACGATCTTCAGCACACCACACAGATACAGCTTTATTGTAGGAGTCTGAACCCTTTCCAGCCCTTGGGAAAAACAAGTATTGAATTGTTATACCTTGCGCTAAATACTGATCTATCTCTGAATGTAACTTACGGCAATACCCACAATCAATATCAGTAAAAATAGTCACTTTATATTTGGCGATTTTTGGCTTAAATACGATCATATTAGCTTGACCTATTTTTTCAATAGCCAGTTTTCGTGCGCTATTCAGCTTTTCTTCAGTTAAATCCTTATGAGCAGCAATATCAACCAATCGGCCTTGTAGCAGGTATTTGCCGTCTTCTGAAACGTAATAAATAGCAGTCCCTACTACTACTTCAAAAAGACCTTTTACAGCAGCAGGCTTAATTGAATCCACTCTTACAGAGGGCATAGATTTTGCTAATGCTTTTGTTACAGCTGCTTTGTCAGCATATGCCGCACTGATAAAAGTCAGAGTTACGGCTAATTGGACAAAAACCTTGATACATTTATTCATTTATCTTCTCGTATAAAAAAAGCCATTACCCCATAAGAGTAGTAGCTTCGTGATGGTTGATACCATCGTACCTTGTTTTTAGACAAGATACGATGGTTAGCTCATCTTATTTTGCGCAATGTAATGCGCAAGCTTGATCTTTATCACCTGGTTGAGCAGCGCAATGCGTTGCACAAACATGGTCTCCGCCAGTAGGGCTTGCCTTGCAATGATCTGTACACAT
>CAYPDD010000094.1:0-2460 GCA_964409395.1 uncultured Candidatus Saccharibacteria bacterium
ACCCATGATTATCATACTTTTTCATACTTTAACCATAAATCGCCTTTACTTGTGCCAGATAAGTATATAGAAAGGCTATGCGCTGTCAATAAACACAAAATATCCTCTTCCAAAGAGGATATTTCAATAGTTATCCACAATTATCAATAGTGGCTATGGTCCAATCTGACGATTACCAGTTAAATAAAATCTGGATATTATCAATAATCTTATTAAAGATTTCGACAATAATTGGTTTTTTTCTACCAAACATATTAGAAACAATAATAGTCTCTTTTTCCTGACCATTTTCTACATAAACACCTTTGACGACACCAATACCAATATCCTCATAATCTTCACTTAGGATATTTTTTCTATGCAAAGGAGAATTCATCCAAGCGTTGACCATGCCCTCAGAGGTTTGAAAATCCATTGCTAAATTTTCACCAGCATAGAGGTATTTATAACCAGCATTATTAATAAAATCCCAAGGAGCTAAACCGTAGGCATAATGCTCAAAATAATTTCTATTTAACATATCTTTTGATTTATTTTTAGCAGCGTGACCAAGATCCTCATCTATGCTAAATGGAGAAAGACCATTAAAGATTCTCTCCTGATTTAAAAGATAGGTAACATTCTCAACTGTGATGTCTGAAGCCAAAGCCCTTGGAGCCATAGAGACTAAAGTAAAAGACAAAGCGAATAAGCTAAGAGCGATTTTTGTTTTGATATTTGATTTTATTTGGTGTGAATTTTTCATACTATTTTTTGAAATTAAACAAGTATATCAAATATACAACCTTTTGTCAATAGTCTAATTAGATAATGTATGTTATAATATAATCATTGATAAAAAACTGTGTTTTTGTTAGATTACTATATGTGGACCTGTAGCTCAGTGGTTAGAGCAGGCGGCTCATAACCGCTTGGTCGCAGGTTCGAACCCTGCCAGGTCCACCAATAAAAATGCATCACGAAAGTGGTGCTTTTTTCTTGGAAAATTGTGGAGAAGGATTCGAGCTGGAAAGGGATCAGGAAACCTCCTAAACCAGATGTTTTTCTTGCTTTTTGGAGACGCTTTTTATAGAATATAATGTATACAAACAAGTTTTTTAGGGAGGGATTGAAATGACTCAACGTGGCAAGAGGATCTTGGAATGGTCCTTACTTGGTGTTATCGCGCTCTGTGCTCTGATTCTGGCTGTACTATTATCCTATCAACAAGTCTATGCTGGTAAGATTTATAAAAATGTTCATTTTGGCACTATCGATCTCTCGGGCAAAAGCAAAAAACAGGCTGAGCAAATCCTCAGCAAAGAATTTGAATCTCTGACAAAACAGGAAATTGTTGTTTCCTCCGGAGGCAAAGAATTGAAAGCGAAAATTGAGGATACTGGCCTTTCTTTTGATTCAAAAGAAATTGTTGATAGTATCTACAACGCTGGCAGAAATTCTAACTTCTGGAATAATTTAAAAAGTTCCTCAAGAACCTTGGTCAAAAAGACTGTCATTGAGGGCAGACCGAATATCAATGAAGTTAAATATAATAGTTTTGTCGATATAACCGTAAAACAGCTAAACAGCGAGCCAATTGACGCAAGTCTGTCGATAGCTGACGGTGATATTAAATATATTGAAAGCCAAGATGGTCAAATTATTAATACTGACAGTCTTGTTGAAAAAATTATTGGACTAGTAACAGCAAGTGAAAAAAGGATTGTTCTTGATTCCGTCATAACACCAGCAAAAGTTAAAAGTGCTGATACAGTAACCGCAAAGAATCAAGCCGAGGCTTTATTGTCGAAGACAATTGTATTCAATTATTTGGACAAAAAATATCAGCCAACAAAAAAAGAGATTGGTGCCTGGATAACTTTTGCCAATAGTAATAATCAGATTTCTACTAACGTTGATAATACAAATGCCAAAGCCTATTTGAATAAAATTGCTCGCAACTTTGAAGTAAAGAAAGTCGATAGAAAAGTCACAAATAGCGGAGAGGTCTTACAGGCAGGCAAAGAAGGAATATATCTGGACAAAGATACTGCTCTGGCTAGCCTGAAAGCACAGCTCGGTCAAGCACAAATTACAATTCCTTTAACAGTTACAAAAGAGACCCCACTTGAGATAAAAATTAATATTACTGACGGAGTCGAAACCGGCCGATATCCTGGGAAATATTTAGATATTAATCTCTCAACCCAAAGATTCTGCCGAGTTGATGGTACTACTTTGATTGATTGTTTTATAACCTCTACCGGCAAACCATCAATGCCGACACCAACAGGCGATTTCAAGGTCTTGAACAAGATTCCAATGGCTTGGAGCAGTATCTATCACCTATATATGCCATGGTGGCAACAGATCAATGGTCCAATTGGTATCCACGAACTTGTGATGTGGTCAGATGGAACGAAAGAGGATGTTTCTCACTTGGGTCAAACTATTTCACATGGATGTATCAGACTTGGTCCG
>CAYPDD010000095.1:0-1780 GCA_964409395.1 uncultured Candidatus Saccharibacteria bacterium
GACAGAAGAGAATATTAATAAAACCATTCAGGGACAATATCATGGCAAACTATCTACCCTGGGCAGAGAACAAGCACAGAAAATAGCCAATCGTTTAAAGGATACGAAAATTGATTTTATCTATTGTAGCGATCTCGGCCGAGCCACAGAAACGCTTGTTCCTATCGTCAAAAACCATCCACATGCTACCGTCATAATTGAGCCGATGTTAAGGGAACGTAATTTCGGCCAATTCAATGGCAAGACCTTGGAAGAGTATATTGAAAAAAGAAATTCGGTCAAAGACAAAAATTGGCGACCACTTGATGGCGAAAATTTTTACGATGTCAAAAGAAGGATTAGAAAATTTCTGAAACAGCTCTCGAAAAATCATACTGAGGATGACACTATTTTAATAATTACTCATGGAGGCTGGACAGGAACATTCTTCAGTCAAATTATGAATATTCCAAGAGAGAAAGCTTTCCTTATTGAATTTGGAAATACCTCCGTTTCTGAAATCGATTTTCGAAAAGATGGCCAGCACAAACTCGGTGTGATAAATTGCACTAAACATTTAGATTAAAATTTAATTATAAAAAGAAATCGGCGCAGGTCATAATTTTATGACCTGCGCCTCAGTTTTTTCAGAGTTCATACCAAGAGAGTGACCGTGGACGACCAAAAGAGGGATGCCTATTCTTATATTCCTCAGCGTCGGTAGTTATTGTTTTCTTTGGTTGATCTGGAGCAGTTAGCCACTCCTGACCTTCAATTACGTCGGGCCGATGAGTGGCATCACATCTGTCACAGATCTTGCCTTCTTTGGCGATCTGGACAATCGGTGCATTTTTCGTCGAATTGTGTCCGACATAGCGCACCTTAAAAGGAACGATATTCGGCCTTACGCCTGCAGGTTGATCTTGCCCGCATTTACTACAGCGAAATGACATTGTCATCTACCTCCCAGGAACTGCGTTAGATTTTTTTATAACAAATAATATCCTTTATTACAAACAAAAACTCATTATTTTATTGACACCAAGGCACAAATATTGTATGGTGGCGGAAGTCGCAAGACAAAAAAGGTAAGGGAGGGTGTCTCATTGAAGACAGTACTTAATTCTGATGGTTTGCTCACCATTAGAGACCGTCTATATGGTTTTATACATGAGCTACAAGGTTATTGCAACCTTGAAAATCCACCATCTATGGAAGATGTAATTGTACCGGCCCTAATCAGACTGGAAAATTATACTGACGGGCACGCCTACGATTACATCGAACTTGGCGAGGAAGAACTTCGAGAAATTGGTCAATCACTGACCGAAATAGCGACAACGCTTTATCCCTTCGGGATAGTACCAACTGCCGTTGTGCGATTTTTCACAGTACAATGGTCGGCTAGATTTAATGCCGACTATGACAGAGTTTTCGCCGAACTGGAAATGATGAGGAAGCATGCCTCAAAACTTTCCAAGCAAGAATGGATTCTTGCTGATCTCGGAAGAGACTTTCTAATTTTCGAACCCTTCAGCAACGAAGGAAAAGAACTCAAGAAGAAGGTCGACGCGATCATTAATTCAGGAAAACCATATTCCCTTTTCGCAGGGTTTGTATTAAAGTACTAACCCCTTGGAAACAGAAAACCCTTTGGTCAATATCAATTGGTTTTTGCCAAGGGGTTTTCTGTTATAATTACCACAGAAAGTAAGGATTTAAAATGCAATTAGACTCTAACAAATTGAAAGATTTTTTATATAAAGCAAATGCAAATGGCTATACTTCAAATGAAGCACGG
>CAYPDD010000095.1:1790-2448 GCA_964409395.1 uncultured Candidatus Saccharibacteria bacterium
TGAAGCACGAATCCTACCGGAAAGACCAGGCTTCAAGGAGCTAGAATATCGAGAAGGGGAGTGGTATTTTCGCGATTCCTACGCTGGCCATTTCTGTGCTCCGGGACAGGAAATTGTTTATCACAAAGACCAACCAATTTGGGCCATGTCCTATAACGGCGGGATGAAAAAGGAATATCACAGCGATGATTATTTCACCGACGAAACATTGAAATTTCTAAAAGAAGCTTTGTTGGCCATGGATAAAGATAAGCCATATCGTGGGCCTTCAAATTATCGCCGAGATGAATGGTGGTATATTAGTAAGGTCAAAGGTGAGATCGATGACCTAATCGGCAACGAAAAAATATACAATAATAATAAACTTGTTTTCGAACAAAATTTCATTGGCGGAATGATAATTTAAAGACTTACAAAAAATATTTTGATAAAATAAAAAATAAGAATCTAACTTTATTTAAATTATTTTAAAAAAGGAAACATTTTGTCTGGAGAAAAGCCTAGCGGAACTGATGAGGAAAATATCAAGCATCCCGAGACTGAAGTAAAAACACTCCAATCAGCTGAGGGTGTAGATACTAAAATACAACGTACCGACAGGGGCCTCGGATCATATGAAGAAATATTTGGTCCGTTGCTCGCAGAAGTTGAGAACAAA
>CAYPDD010000096.1:0-2445 GCA_964409395.1 uncultured Candidatus Saccharibacteria bacterium
GGCGCGCTTAAGGAGCACCCCAAAATAAACTGCAAATATCTTGAAGAAGATGAAGAAATCCTTCTGGAAGCAAATATCAATATTGGTTTTGCGGTAGATATTTCTGAAGGTCTTCTTGTGCCTGTAATAAAGGATGCAGATAAAAAAGATGTTTTTCAAATCTCCGGTGAAATTTTAATGCTATCAGAAAAAGCAAAAAAAGGAGAAATAATCCCTTCAGATATTCAAGACGGAACTTTTACAGTTTCGAATGTTGGGATGTACGAAATTTTTTATTTCACACCAATCATAAATTATCCTGAGTCAGCAATACTTGGAATTGGCGCTGCGAAAAAAATACCTGTGTATTCTGAAGGAAGTAATAATTTTGAGCCCAGATATATTGGAATGTTAAATCTAAGTTATGATCACAGAGTTATTGATGGGGCGCCTGCGTCAAGATTCTTATTGTCAATTAAAAAAAATGTAGAAAATATTAAAAACATTGTGAGTTGATCCGATACTTTATGTGTTAAAATATTTGCGCTTGGTAGAAGAGTCTATATAATACATGAAGAATTTAAGTAATATTATAAGGGGTATTGATTTGTTTGATTTAACTGGCGCAGACAATAATTCCAATTCCTGCATCGGGATGGTGAAAAACTTTGTTTAAGAAAAAGAAATTGCTTAAACATATGGTGGTAAAAGAAGATATTAAATCTATTATTAATAGCGAAGAATTAGATGTTGGAGAAAAACTTCCAAGCGAAATGGATTTGAGCAGCAGATTAAATGCAAGCAGGGTTACAATCAGGCAGGCAATCGTTGAGTTGCAAGACGAAGGCATTATTAAAAAACAACGCGGAAAAGGTACAATAGTTTTAAAGAAAAAGGATAAATTCAATTATATGCTTACTAGTACCGGCGTGCTGAAAGATCTTATATGTGAAGACTGCAAAGTAACTACAAAGATGATAAAAATAATCGAAAAAAGGGCAGATAAAAAAATTGCCGAAAAACTTCAAATAGAAGAAGGGGCAATAGTTATTGCATATGAGAGAGTCCGTTCAGTGGATGGAATCTCAGCTGTTTATTCCATGGATAATATAGCAAAAGAGAGAGTTCCGGAAAAATCCAGTTTTGAGAATTTGGGTCCATCGCTCAGCCAATCAATAGGAATTGATCTGCATTATACTGATGCCAAAATAATTCCTACAAAAGCAAATGCTTACATTTGTGAATTGCTTAATATTTCTCCGGAAAGTATATGTTTACTGCTCGAAGAAACAACTTATGATTTGAATGACAAGCCTCTGGACTATTCTTATGAGTACTATCCCGAACATCTTTTTAATTTTCACCTGTTAAGATTAACAAAAGATTAGACCGAAAGGGAAGTTTTGGACAGTATTAAAAAAAATGCGCTGAATATCCTAAAGGGAAAGCCTTCTGAAATACCATGGATACCCAGATGGGATCTTATGTATAATTCGATGAAGTTAGACGGAACTTTACCCGATAGCTTTAAAAATCTTTCTTATTATGATGCTACAAGAAGACTAAATATTGGAATTGCTTCCACAAGAAACAAGGCTTATAAAGAAAATCTTCAGAAAGTTGAAGTAGTAGAAAATAAAGAAGGATTTGAATCAAATACAATATTTAGGACCCCTTACGGTGAGCTTGCTACCACTTATAAAACCACTTCCGAGCTTCAGTCTCATGGAGTGAGGGGTATACTGGTTGACTTTGCAGTCAAAAGCAAAGAAGACATAGATGCAGCCTGCTATATAATCGAAAACACCCAGGTAATCTCCTTGCATGAAAGTGTCTCAAAAGAGTTGGAGGAAGTTGGTGAAGAGGGTCTTGTGGTTGCCCAGGCGGGGTATCTTCCTTTTCATGACATAATGCGAAACTGGGTAGGATATGAGAAGTTTTATTATCTTTACCATGATTATCCGGAGAGTGTAAAAAAACTCCTGGATGTATTGAATGAAAAATTTCTTAAAATAGAAAAAATAATTCTTGAGTGCCCCGCAGAGATAATAACAATAGATGGGCATTTCAATACAGCTCTTATTCCGCCATACATATATAAAGAGCATCTGCTTAATAAGCTGCAAGAGCTTTCAATAAAGTTGCATCAAAGAGGGAAATTCATGTGTTCGCACACAGATGCAGAGATGAAAGGAATGCTTGATCTATATGTGGAGTCGGGGTTTGACATTGCAGAATCATACACTCCTCCTCCCATGACAAACACTTCTGTTTCAGAAGCGTTTAAAGTATGGAATGGCAAAGTTGCACTTTGGGGCGGTATTGCTTCTGTGATGTTCAGCAGCCAGACAAGTGATGCGGATTTTGAAAAACATCTTTACGATTTGGGGGATAATGTCAGTAAAGAAAAATTTATTGCAGGGATTGGAGATAATGCACCTACAGACGGTGTCTTTGAAAGACTTA
>CAYPDD010000097.1:0-2414 GCA_964409395.1 uncultured Candidatus Saccharibacteria bacterium
CCAACGAATACTTTCCTCATTTTTAATTTATTATTTTTTCAAAGTATTAAAAAAATTAAGCAGGGATATTTCAAAAATATCTCCTGCTTAATTTAACTTTTATTGATTAACTAATACGGTTTATTTGTACCCTGCAGTACCCATGGTTTTGACCATGCACTGTTTTTATCGTCAGGTGCGGTAAAGGTAGTGGTCTGCAACAAATTAATTGCAGTCGTGGAATTATCAGGATTCATAAGAAGTTCATTCTGACCATAATAAAACCGTAGTGGCAAAGCAGCTCTTTTGACTACCGTACCAGGTTTTAAATTAGGTAATCCGGTTCTTCTCCAGTCAAACCAAGCCTCACTTGCAGCGGTCCAGCTTGCGATCCATTTTTGCTCCATAATCTGGTCTAAAGTTCCAGCATAAACTACCCCTGGTTTGAGAATATAGGCGGCATAAGAACTACTAAGGTTCCATGCATCCATTGAAGCTTTAATCCCAGCCTTGTATTGATCAATAGCCGTTCCACCTGCTGACCAACCTTTGAGAGCTATTTCTGCGAGATCAAAGCGAACCTCTGCTGCTGACAATATTCTTGCTTTTAAAAGTGGGTCAGCCGCTTTCTTATACATATCGTTGATATGTGATGCATGCGGGTTAATAGGGGCCTGGACTAAAGTTGGACATAGATTATAGGCTTGAGGTATGATGGACCAGGAAGGTGGAAGTCCGACATATTCAGGATCCAAATTCAAAGCTATTGCATAGTTACTAAAATAGGTATCTGAAATCTTCTTGGAAACGATCCGTTTACCGTCAACAATTGCGTCATAATTATCAGCTTTTGTTGGGTCAACTACAAGAGGAATTGCTATTTTATTGGCCCATACCGCAATACGGGGATCCTTCAATGCCTGTAACTTTTCAAGCAACGTGGAACACATTTTAAGCCTTCTCCAGTTGGTCTCACTGACATCGAAAGCTGAAGTTGACGGCCATGAGTCTGACGGGCTATTACCAATAAAACCGAAGGCTGCGTCATCTGCGGCTTCAAGGATAAGTGGATACTGAGAGGGATTATTTGTTATTTTTTCTATTCCAGCTTTTGCAGTGACGGGGTCTTTCGTCGAAATCCTCAGGTAATACCTTAGAGCAAGGGAGTTGGCAAATTTTCTCCATTTGGTTACATCACCCTGATACAATATATCCTGGGTTGTATTTATATTCGAATATTCGCCAGCACTTTTTGATAAGAGGGTATTGGCAGTATCGAGAGATGCAAGTATCCCTTTATAGATCGCCTGCTGAGAATCAAAAACCGGTTTTAAATTATCACCACCCTGCTCTCCGAGTAAGGCTTTTGAATATGGAGCATCACCCCATAAATCGGCAATCATTCCAAAATTATAAGCCTTCAAAACCAGGGCAGCACCCTGATGGAATTTAAGTCCCATCCCTTTTGCCTTATTAAGTAGCTCCTCTGTATTTCGAAGGATACCATAGTTTCCGCCCCACTCCTGGCTGGTCCATTCATAGGCATTATGGCCTCCGCCCCAGCCGTCTTTCTGGGTATGTTGCATAACTCCTGCAATATCGCCAAATCCAAGACCAACAGCGTTAAGTCCTGAGGATGTTATAACTGTACTTATCAACAGGTTTGGATCTGCTTTGACCGGGTCAACCCCGTTATAGTTAATATTTATCTCTTCAAGATTTTGACAAGAAATCATAAAAACCACAAACAGCAGCAACGCAGATATAATTTTATTTTTTATTGTATACATAATATTAAATTTTAAGTATTGCTAAAAAGTCAGGTCAATTTTAAAACCAACAGGGATTACCCAAGGCTCCAAATTGTATCGCTCGATACCCTGTTTAAACTGAGAACCCCTGGTGCCACCGGTAGAATTTTCAGGCTGGAAAGCCCTTTCCGGATCAATCCCAACCTTTGCTTTTGTCCAAAGCATAATATTACGGCTGTAAAGTGCGACAGTTAGATCCTGTATAGTGCCAATCTTGTTCAGAATGGTTCGGGGAATCTTATAGCTTAACGAGATTTCACGTAATTTAATAAAATCTGCATCAAACATTGAAACTTGTGTTAAATCCCATGGCATACTTGCAACATAAGGCATGTAAGGGAGTGGCATATTTTCACCAAGGTGTTCAATGTATTTTGTTCCCCCTTTTCCGTCAGGTACGGCTACAACACCGGGTACGAATGTTCCGTCACTTACGTAGGTTCCACTGTAGTTTTCGCGGAAACCACCATATGCTGCAGTAGGACCACCTACCGTATGAATACCATTTTTAATGTATTTATCCTCGTTGGCTACCAACCAGTCGCGCAACTCTTTTCCATTTCTTCCACCCGGATTTATTAGTTTATCCAACCAGTACTGAGAGGTGCCAATGTAACGTTGGGT
>CAYPDD010000098.1:0-1102 GCA_964409395.1 uncultured Candidatus Saccharibacteria bacterium
AATATAGATGAAATTGGAGTGTCAGGATTTTTAGACCTTAAATCTGGGATTATAGCCTCTGATAATAGTAAAAATCCCCGTAAGGGAATACTTGAATATGTACTAAAATCCCTGATAAGAACACAAACAAAAGAAGGATTAAATGTTAATGTCAAACTTGGCATGCCCATAGGTGCAGGATTGGGATCATCAGCAGCAGTAACAGTTGCAACCATAATGGCATCCGCAACTTACAACCAAATCAAACTCACAGCAAATGAAATAGCAGATCTAGCACGCAAATATCCAGAGGTTTACTCGACAGTTGGTTTTCACCCACACTGTGCTAAGGATTTAGATATAGAGTCAAGGGGCAAACTTATTACTTTTTCAAATCATGAGAAGGTCGTAGCGATAGGTGAGATTGGGCTTGATTATTACTTTTTGAAGAGATCAAGTAAATATGCCGATTATCCGACTCGCGATGAGCAGATTTTTTGCTTTGAACAGATGCTTGATTTGGCACTCGAGACAAATTTGCCGGCCATAATTCATACACGAGAAGCGGATGCTGATATCTTGGGTATTCTCAAGTCTTATCATGGCCAGTTGCGAGCCGTCATTCACTGTTTTTCAGGGGATTGGGAGTTTGCAGAAAAGATTCTAGATCTTGGTTTTGCTGTTTCTTTCACCGGGACCATCACTTTCAAAAATGCTAGTCCGGAGACGCTTGAGGCAGTCAAAAAAATTCCTCTTGGTTCGATGATGATTGAGACAGATTGTCCATATATTGCGCCGGAGCCATATCGCGGGAAGAGAAGCGAGCCAGCTTACGTGGTAGAAACGGCCAAGAGAATCGCGGAGATAAAGGGCATTTCTCTAGCGGAAGTTGAGCAGGAAACAACCAAAAAGGCGATGAAGTTTTTTGGGATAAAGTAAAAAAGAATTGATCTAGAATAAAAAAGAGATCGGCTATCGAGCCGATCTCTTGCTTTTTTGTCCTGGCGCTTGGCGCCAGTGTACTTGCGAATCACCTTCCAGTGCTCATCATCCATGAGTTCCAGCCGGAAGATCGAAATGAAAGTTGTAAACTCCATCTCGTTTGAGAATTTTAACATCGCCG
>CAYPDD010000098.1:1112-2387 GCA_964409395.1 uncultured Candidatus Saccharibacteria bacterium
GAAAGTTCGTCTGCTGAGACGTAAACTTCAGCTTTGTCTTCGCCGTATGCCTGAATTACAGGTGCATATGGCATTAAGGTGTCTCTGAACTCTTTTTTGATACGTTTCAAGGTATCAGCCTGAGTCCAATTCATGGTCTTCTGCATCGAAGTGGCGTACCACTGGGGCATACAGAATTCGAAGTCCTTCATCTTTTCCCACGGGAATGCTTTGTGCAAGCTGGGAAGTCCGAAGGAGGTGTAAGAAAGGAGGGTGTCTGGGCTGTTGCTTTCGCACCAGCGTCGGACGTTGCTGACAAGCGCTTCTGCTTTGTTTGCGCCTTTCGGGGTTTTGTACTCAGTCTCGAGGTCGAAGATAAATCCGTCAGGATTATCTGTGATCGCCTCGATCGCACGAGTTTCTTCCTCGACTACATCACCGGCCATGAACCGGCCGTATGTGAAATAGACGAGGCCAGCATTATCCGCCAGAGTGCCAAGCTTTTCGACTTCCTGTCGGTCATTGAACCATTCATCTCCACGGATGGAGCAAACGATCAGACCGGCAACACCGTTGTCTGCGGCTTTCTTGACGATGCTTTCGAGGCTACCTCCAGCAGCCTCTTTGGCTTCATCAATCTTCCATATCCAGACCAAAACTTCCGCCTTGGCTGTTTTTGGAGTTGGAGCAACGGATTTTTTTTTTTTTTATCCCTTCCAAATGTATAGAAGTCCAGCGGCCAGCAATAGCAGGCCAACCATCACTAAATTAATGATGGTCATTTTTTTGCGTCTGCGACGCTTAGAATTTTGGACCATTGAAAAGGCCCCCCTTTATCGAAAATTGTCGGCTCATTGCTGACCGACTTGTTATTACTTTAGCATTTTATTTGCTATTTGTCAATATATAATCATTGACTTTTGTATATAAAAATGATATAGTAATGACAGTCTACGCTCGATATTATAAATATCTAGCGAGAAGAAAATTGAACTGTCCAAATCGCATGTGGCAGTTCTAAAGGAGGAAAATCATGCGATTAGAAACAAGGTGGAGTAATTTCACCAAGAAAAACCCATTAGTCATCGCTTTTGCGCTTGGCCTTTGGGCGGTGTTAATGGCGTTTATTTACGCCATCGCTGGTTTCTTTGTAGGATTTGCTACCTCGTATAGCGAAAGTTACGAGAAGAACAAATTCGGCGTCGTTTGCGCCAGTATTTTATTTTTGTTCTTGTCCATAATGCTTTTATGGCATCCATGGCAAAAACAAAAGTCGGTATCCAAACCGACAACGAC
>CAYPDD010000099.1:0-2346 GCA_964409395.1 uncultured Candidatus Saccharibacteria bacterium
TCTTCAACGATCAAAATATGCCCTTTTCCCATAATTATTCCTTTGCTTTACTTTTCTGACGGATATCATTCAACTGCTTTTCCACAAGCAGCAGCAAATTTTGCGCGTCATAGCATTTTTCTACACAGTCAAATGCTCCAAAATTAAAAGCTTTTCGCAGTTTTTCAGGGGACAAGTCCATAGATGACAGTACAACAACGTATCGGCTATTAGCGTGTGAAATGAGATTCTTAAACCATTTCTCCTCTCTTTCCATACAATTAAAATCCACCAACACTAAAGAGAAACGCTTATTTTGACACAACTCCAAAGCGTGTTGAACATCTTTAGAGAGTTCTACAGAATACCCCTCCCGGGATAAAGATAACTGGCTAAAAGACAGCCATTCTTGTTTATCATCTACCAAAAGAATATTTGGTTGTTTGTTCATCGTTCCGCCTTTAATTCACTAAAGAGGAATTTGGATAATGAAACGAGCGCCTTCCCCAGGCGCGCTTTTACACAGCAAATCGCCTCCAATACTTGACAGGAAGGATTTTACCCACCACAGCCCAAACCCTCTATGTTTTCCAACTCCTTCGCGATTATCCGGCAGACGATCAAATAAATCAAAAAGGGTTTCCTGGTCTTCCTCAGAAATTCCCGGGCCTGTGTCCTGGAAAGATATTTCAACAAATTTTCCGACAATCTGGCCATCAATAAGAATTCTCTTAACGGGCGAAGACTTCATGGCTTCCAGCGCATTATTTATTATTTCCACAAAAATTTCCACGAAAGATCTGTTTACGCGGACCTGGGGCAATTCGTCTATGGCAGATGGGATGTCTATCTCAACATCATTTGGAATATCGATTGAGCGAATTGCATCGGCAACAAGAAGGATAATATTCGCTTTTTCGAGGTCCTTTTTTGTCGCATCGACCGGCTTAAATAATAGGTCTGACATTTCAAGCAGGTACTGGTTGTTTCGCTCTATCATTTTCAATTTGTTAATTATTATTTCGTCTTCGATGCCATTGGATTTCAAGTCTTCAAACAGGTCCGTGATGGTCACACGGATAATACCGCCTTTATTGCCTATCCGATGAGCCAGGCTGCCTGCTGTTTTTCCAATCTCGGCCCATAACCTTTGTTCGTGAGTCCGCTCAAGCTCTTCAATTGCATTCCTGAGTTTGGTGTTTACCTCATAATATAAATGGGCATTATCAAGCGCAACCACAGCTTGATCGGCTATTCCTTGCAAGATTTTCAAATCGTCTTGATCATACACATTGTCTTCTGTGGGGTGATAGGTGGCAATTACGCCCAAGACTTCAAACCCACTGATGATTGGGACTCCAATCCAGGAGGGTGATGCCTTGCCAACATACTCTTTATGGCCTGGTTCGGCATACCACTCCTCTGCCTCCTGTTTTGTTTTGTGAAAAAGAAACTTCTTGGTTCGAATAATCTCCTCTGTTTTCCCCTTCCCCGCTTTGCGCGGCTGCCAGCTTGGCTCTGTTTTTACATCAATGCGATTGCCGCTATAAAATGCGAGACCAAATCGCACTTCGTCTTTTTCTTTATCATAAAGAGCAATATACATATTTTGTGTATCCATTAATCCGCTGGCTTCTTTATGAATCAAGTTAAGAATTTCATCCTCTCTTAATCGAATTCCAGATGTCAATTTTTGGCCAAAATCTATCAATATCTCCAATCTTTGATTAATCTCATCCAGTCTATAATTGGCATCCTCCAACTGTCCGGTACGCTCCTTAACCAGTTCGTCCAACCCTTTATACAGTCGCGCATTTTGAATCGCAATGGCAGCCTGATTTGCAAACAACTCGATCAATTCCTTTTGCTCGGTGGTAAACTCCTGCTTTATCCGATAATTGGCAAACATCAAACCTACCGGCTCATCGCCAGCTTTAAGTGGGACGGCAGCCGTTGACTGAATTTTCTCCCTTATGGCAAAACGTTCAGTTGGCATGTTGGCTCGAATAATCTTGTAATCACTGCCTATGCTATCATCAGCCTGGGAATCTTCGATATAAGAAGGTTGGGCGCGATCGATCAACCGCAAAACGACATCATCCTCATAAATTTCATGTTTGGAGACAAGCGGCCCCACACTTTCTCCAATCGATATTTGAGGAAGTTTATACGATCTTTTCGAATGCAGATACTCATAGAGTTCGATGATATCGGCTTCCAAAACCTCCTTGGCGCTTTGAGCAATCTCATGCAAAAAGTCACGGACGTTTTTATGCTCCTCCCGTATCGACACCAAGCGTTGTGATAACTGGCTAAGCCTGGCCAATGCCTGGCGACGATCGCGTTCCGCCCGATAAAGGCGGGCAT
>CAYPDD010000100.1:0-2341 GCA_964409395.1 uncultured Candidatus Saccharibacteria bacterium
TTACTATTAACATAGTTAGGGGAATTGATTCGGTCAAAACCCCTTCTGGCATTCCCTTGTGCAGCTTGGTCTACTTCGTCAATAAAACGATTATATAGGTCAAGACCGTCAAATAAGAAGGCTGTTTGCTCGCCCGCTAATTTCTCTCTACGATAATATGTGGGATTCGGATTCAATCTTACTGTGTAATTACTGGGTTAGCAACATAAAAATCTTGATACCTCTTAAACACATCACTTGCACTTGATTTTACTAACGGATTCAAGGAGTTTAAAAAGCCGTCTTTGTCTTTTGTTATTTCCCTGATAGCAGTATTTGCCATATTACGAATGTAGTCTTCGGTATATTTTGTAGTTCGGATAATGTTATTGTAAGCATCAGAGCCTTCTTTAAATGCTACCATATAGCTTTTGAAGGTTTTTAAGAGGGTTTTACCTCGCTCCTCAACCTCTTGACCATCCATTTTGGCAATCGCCCTTACAAGCTCAAACTCAAATCCTACTCGGAAAGCGATATTTGTACGATAAGAAACGAGGGCTAGGTTTTTAAGGTTTAATGACTCAATAACTGTCCTCAATCCTCTAGGAGCTGGGAGAGCTTGGTTTTTCTTTTTAGCGTCAATATACTCGTAATAGTTTCCAACGAGAAAGTCATACAAAAACTTGAATCGTGTGGTATCTTGGTCGGTATTATTGTCAAATTCAGTGTAATAAACGCTTCCAGAGAAACGGTCTAGTAAAGACAAGTCTTGCTGATTATTACCACGATATTGAGGTGCTGGTGGCTCGTTAGGATAAATATTACCCGTTGCGATTACTGCGAAGTTGTCACTTCTTGGAATCGGTGGCTGCTCTGGATTTGCAGAGTTAATTTTTGATTTATCGCTAGGTCTTGTTTTGCTACTTTTTGCAAGGGCATCGTTAAATAGACCCGCTGTATTGGCATCAAGTTTTGGCATCTCGTCCAAAATCAAGATTTTACCATTTTGCCAGCAATCAATCAATTTACCCTCTTTGAAACCCTCTACTGACTGACCTCCTAAAATCTCTAGGGGAGAAGTATATTGAGAGCAGTTAAGGGTTACATATTCCCTTTGGAGAGCCATAGCCACTTGCTCGGCAGTATAGGTCTTACCCCCTCCCGCCTCTCCGATTAGGTATACGTTGTTTCCCGCCAACACATCGTCAATAATGTCAAAAAAGTTTGGAATACGGGCTACACTACTTGAAATCTCAATCTTTTTACCAAATGCTGGTATAGACAGAATTAAAGTCTGATTTTTCTTAATCTCTTCTAAAACAGACTTGTCAAGCTCGTTTAGCTTCACTTTATCTGTGTCAAGATATTCTTTGATAATTGCTCTCACCGTAGGGCTATCCACACCCGTCCCTTCGCCAGAAGCCATTTGAGCTGCAATAGTGGAGAGCATAGCCTTTAAAAAGTCATCACCACTTTCTGGGGCTGCTTTTTCCGATGCTTTCTTTCTGGAAGGCTTTGGAGCTTCGTCTGAGGCCGTAGCCAGCTCCTTCTCGGTATCTTCAATTTCTTTTTGAATATCCGCCTTAAACTCATCTGGGACAGCGTCCAAAGATTCTTTCAGGTCAGCTAACTTTTTTTCAAGTTGTTGTTTTGTAGCCATTTTTATTTATTTAATAATATTTTCAATCCAATAATTGCTTTTTTAGCTTTCTCGTTTCCTTTATCAGCCAAGAATTGTAAGCCCTTTATTGCTTTCTCAATGTCCTCTTTTGATTTTTTGGGAGCTTCAGGAGCTGGAGTTTCTTCGGCTTCTTCATCTTGAATTTTAACCCATCTACCTTCTGCAAAATTATTTTTTGCGTCAGCAAAAGAATAAGGCACATCCCATTCCGAGCCATCAGGCTGGACAAACACTGTGCCCATTTCCATTTTCATAATCTCATAAATCGTTTGACCCCCTTCAGTTTTTACAAAAAACCTATCGCCTACTTCTGGTAAAGAAGGGTCTACTTTCGGCTCTTCGCTTGGAGCTGGCTGCTCACCGCTTTCATAATATTTGCCTAAAATCTGGCATAGTTTTTCAATCGTCTCTGATTCATTTGGAATATTACCCCACCTTTCAAAAGCCCCAAATCTGCCCCACTTGAAAGTAGTATCAGTATAAATCTCTCCCTTGATAGTAGCCCAATCGCCTCTATTTTTAGGAGTTTCAGCCTTTATCTTGGCATTATAAACAATACGCCCGTCTGGTAAGGTTTTTTTGAAAATTGACCAGCCAGAGCAGTCGTCAAGCATTTCTCCCATCGGGTAAGATTTTTTTTCTGTTTTTGATTCAGATTTTGACGATGAAGATTTTTTTGAT
>CAYPDD010000101.1:0-2329 GCA_964409395.1 uncultured Candidatus Saccharibacteria bacterium
GTTGATTATCTCGACGAGGGGTGGTTTGATAGCCAAAACAATCTCTTCAGAGGTAACTATAATACTCTCTGGCAGACCATTGATAGTATTTGAACCAGAAACTTCCATTTTCAACTCTTTTTTTAGAGGTTGAGCTGAACCAATTTTTATCTTTATGTCTTCGGCTGTTTGGTCGCCAATAATAAGATTATGTTTTTTGCGAATAAAATTGGCAATCGCAGCGTCAAATTTATTACCACCAACTCGGACTGAGGTTGAAGCGACTACATCACCAAGTGAGATAACGGCAACTTCACTTGTTCCGCCACCAATATCGATAATCATATTACCAGATGGGGTGGCAATCGGGATGCTCGCGCCAAGCGCAGCAGCAATTGGCTGTTTGATTAGATAAGTTTGTTTCGCGCCAGCAGAATTACAAGCATCAACAACGGCTCTTCTCTCGGTAGAGGTGACTCCAGCGGGAATAGAAACCATAATCTCAGGCTTAAATAGACGAATATTGCCGGAAACTTTATTGATATAGTAGCGTAGCATTGCTTCTGCAATTCGGAAATTAGCAATTACACCCTCTTTGAGCGGAGCGGCGGCAATAATGCTTTCTGGAGTACGGCCAATCATCTTTTTTGCCTCTGCACCGATAGCCATCACTTTGTTATCAAAAGCCTGTAGGGCTACAACACTTGGATCGCTAATAACAATCCCCTTTTTAGGAATATAAACACGAATATTATTAGTACCAAGATCAATTGCAATTTTTCTAAGCATTTATCCCTATTCTTCTCTTTTTATGTCAGCGCCGATGCCTTTGAGCTTTTCCTCAATCTTTTCATATCCTCGGTCAACAAACTCAATATCTTCAATAGTGGTAGTCTTTTGTGCCAATAGAGCAGCCACAACAAGTGCGGCACCGCCACGAATATCTTTGCTTGATATTTCATCACCGCTGAGCTTTGTTGGACCGTGAATTTCAATCTCGTGAGGGTTTAAGATGCTTGCTTTGGCTCGAAGTAGCTTTAATTCTTCTAGATAAGCAAATCGCCCTTCAAACATTGTTTCAAAGATTCTAGTTGTGCCCTCACATTGAGTTGCCAAGACAGCATAAGGAGACTGTAAATCAGTTGGAAAGCCTGGGTAGGGACGAGTATCAACATCGCAGGCAATTAATTTCTTATGTTTGAGAGTTTTAATATATTGTTTGCCATCTTTTTCAATTATTTTATATCTGGCTCCAGCGTCTGAAAGTCTCTTTAAGACAATATCTAGATTATCAGCGATCAGTGGGCCAACAGTGATCTCGGAATTAGTGGCAACATCAGCAATGATATAAGTCCCAGCCTCGATTCTATCAGGTAGTATTTCATATGAAACGCCAGTCAACTTCTTGACGCCAGTAACAAAAACATCATGAGTTCCGGCACCTTCTACCTTAGCACCCATTTTGTTTAGGAAATTAGCAAGATCAAGAATTTCTGGTTCAGCTGCTGCAACATGAATATGAGTAGTTCCCTCTGACAAAACAGTTGCCAAAATTGCATTTTCAGTAGCGGTCACACTAAGCTTGTTCAAAACAACTTTGCCAGCTTTTGGCTTGCCTTTTAGAATATATTTACCATCACTAATCTTTATTTTGACACCTAATTGGCGAAAAAGATCCAAATGGTCATCGATGGCTCTAGCACCAATCAAGCAACCACCTGGTTCGCTGAAGACCGCATGGCCGTATTTAGCCAAGAGCGCACCGACTAAAACGACTGAGCCACGAAGTTTTTTGACTAGTTTCTCATCTGGAGTGGTCGAATTTATCTTCCTCGGGTCGATATTTACGACATTATTTTCAAATGATATATCGGTGTTGATACTGCGAAGAATCTCGATAATTTTTTCGATATCTAAAATATCAGGAATATTTGAAATTGTTGAGGGTGTATCAGCTAGAATTGCGGCAGGAATAATTTTCAAAGCAGCATTTTTTGCGCCTGAAACTAATATCTCGCCCTTTAATTCCTTGCCTCCCTTGATTTTAAATTTTGCCATATGTCTCCCTATAATGATTGTAAGTGGTTTTATTGTATGGTAAATTGGCGCAATATTCAATATAATCAATACATAGTGTAAAAATTTGGATGACCAATAATAAAATATTGAGGCTTGAAAATGGTTGATAATATAGTTAATAACAATCGTCGGACAAAGTTATTCTTGAAAATATTATTTGGGCAATTAGCTGTTGGTACACTTATTACCGTATTGGCGCTCTCAGTTCTTTTCTATGCTCAGGGGAATCGTTTTGATTTTAAAACCTTTCAGACTATCAAAACAGGCCAAA
>CAYPDD010000102.1:0-1985 GCA_964409395.1 uncultured Candidatus Saccharibacteria bacterium
TTTGAGCGCCAAAGGTGTCGGCAAATCTTTACTCCCAACCCTTACAAGGTCTTCTGTCTGGCTATTGGAAGAATACGGGAAATGATAGAGTGCAGCTAATTCTGATGCACTCAAATACAGTGACAAGCCAGAGAGACGCTCCCTGAATTGCCATAGGCCGAATCGTTTGATTGGATTTAACGGGAAATTGGATTTTGTAGCAAGTGACTGACCGCATGGGTGTAGAAAACTGGCAAATGACGAACATAGACCTTTTGTTCTTGCCGACATTTCAGCTTTATCCAAAACTAGGAGCGCACGAATAGATACTTCATAAAGCGGTTTGTTAAGCTTAGATTTTATAAGTTCCCCGACCTCATTATCGGTTTGAGTCGGTGTAAGATTATTATTTGATTTAGAAATTACCGGTTCTAGTCCGGTTAAAAATTCGGCCAGAAACAAGAGTGGAATCATAGCAACATGCACTGCCGATTCAATTAAGCCCGCTGTAAATTGAGTAGTTTTTTGAATATTGCTTTGATGGATATATTTATTATGGCCAATGGCTAAATTCGTCTTTTTTATTTCCTGTCGAATCGGCCACTGGTCGAAGCTGTTTAACGGTCGAGCAATTATTTGAAACGCCATAATATCGTCGGCTTTTAATTGGGTCATATTACCCGCAAGATAAGCCAGCGGATCATGTTTTTTAAGATCGGATTGTTCGTTTAGCGGTAATGAGAAATGCCTGGTTGTTTTAAATTCCAATACTTTGGTTTCATGATCGCTTAAATTACTTTCAGACAAATAATCTGTCGTTTGTCTAATCTTAATGCCCGGTACATAGGCGCGCAAATTCTTTTCCACTAAATCGGCAATATCCTCCGGTACTCTTAAAAGATATCGAATGCCCGATTCTTTTTGCGAAACGATTTCAAAAGCGCATGACGATTGGCGAAGTATTAATTTATCAAACCACGAACCGTTTTCTACCAGATCAAGAATAAGAGAAAAAAGCTGAGTTGTCGAAAGTGAAGCAATTTCCGTATTCGGCGGCGTAATCTCTAATACAACAAACTTTTCGCGTGAGTGATGTAAAAAGCGAATCAATTTGAATAATAGATTGACGATAAAAATGAGAACAAAAAAACCGATGATAATAAACACTAGATCCCAAAAGAGCTGATGAATTCTCTGCCAAGGCAAGCGGTTAAACAAATCTGTCAGTTGTGGTGAGAATTTCAGGGCGGCAATTAAATTGATTTTTTGGAAGGATTCCATAAATTCTCCCTGCCATAAAATTGCCCCTCCTCATATAAGTTAGGCTTATCACAGAGAAATAATTAAGTAAAGAGAGAGCAAACATTTTAAGTTAATTATCAGGAGAATAACAGGTTCAAGTTATGAAATTATCATACTTAATCTGTCGACGCCTATTGACAAGAAAGCGCTTACTCTGATATGCCATAATTAATAGATGAGTTTGGATTAAAATTATTTTGTAGATAAAATATATTTTAACTTGGAGGGAAGAAAGGATTTGTATGAGTCGTTTCCGATCCCTCATTGTTTATTTGGGCGGTACACTTCTCGTAGTGTTCGCTTCAATCAGTCCGGCGCTGGCCGATGCGCCTGATGTTTCTAAGGTCGAAAGTTTCGCCACCAACGTTATCCAGGTACTCACAGTCCTGGCCGGTCTCTTAGCAGCCGGTTTTTTTGTAATGGGCGGCATCAATTACATCACCAGTTCCGGCAATCCGGAACATCTTGATCGGGCAAAAAAGACGATTATTTACTCCGCCGTCGGCTTGGCTATTGCTATCGCCGCTTTCGTCTTGAGCAATATCGTAACGCAATTGGCAACAACCGCTTTCGGACACTAATATGGCGAAAAAACTTATTCCCAAACTAATATGGTTTGCTGGAATAGTCGCCTTGATCCCGAATACAGTTTTTGCCGCTTCCAACAGCGAGGTTGCCCACTTTTCCAGCGAAACACTGACAGC
>CAYPDD010000102.1:1995-2289 GCA_964409395.1 uncultured Candidatus Saccharibacteria bacterium
TTGCCGCCACTTTTTTCTTAATCCGCGGCGCTTATCTTTATATTACTTCAACCGGCAACCCTGCTAAGCTTGACGAAGCTAAACGAACTATCAAAGCCGCGCTTATCGGTTTAGTCATTGTGATTGGTGCCGGCGTTTTAACTTCAATTTTAAATTCCGCTATGACTGAGCCAAGCGCCACCGGTGTCGGTACGGCTTTGAATTTAGCTCCGATCCAGCCGGTTGTGCAAGATAATTCTCTGGCTAAAATATTACTCGACGCGATCTCCGGATTCTTACAAAACATTGTTCAAT
>CAYPDD010000103.1:0-1927 GCA_964409395.1 uncultured Candidatus Saccharibacteria bacterium
GAAGGTAAAATAGATCCAGTTATTGGCCGTGATTCTGAGATTAGAAGAGTAATTCAGATTCTTTCAAGAAGAAGTAAAAACAACCCTGTTTTATTGGGCGATCCGGGTGTTGGTAAAACAGCAATCATAGAAGGTTTAGCTCAAAGAATAATTGATGGAGATGTCCCTGATACTCTAAAAAATAAAGAAGTGGTCTCTCTTGACTTGGCTGGCCTTCTAGCTGGAGCTGCATATAGGGGTGAATTCGAACAAAGATTAAAAAATTTAATTAAAACTATAGTTGATTCTGGTGGAAAATATATTCTTTTTATTGACGAACTCCATACGCTTGTCGGCGCAGGTGGAGCCCAAGGAGCAGTTGATGCAGCAAATATGCTAAAACCTGCATTAGCAAGAGGCGAACTACGATCAATTGGTGCAACAACCATAAAAGAATATCGACAATACATAGAAAAAGATCAGGCCTTAGAGCGCAGATTTCAACCTGTTTATGTTGAAGAGCCAACAAAAGAAGATACTCTTGCAATCTTAAGAGGTATAAAAGAAAAATACGAAGTTCATCATGGAATAAAGATAAGTGATGATGCTCTTATTTCAGCAGTCGAGCTATCAACACGATATATTGCAGATAGATTTTTACCGGATAAGGCAATAGATTTGGTAGATGAAGCTTCAGCTTCAGCAAAAATTGAGGTTGAATCCATGCCAACAGAACTTGATCAGAAAAGACGAAGGATAATGCAGCTTGATATTGAGCTTGCAGCATTAAAAAAAGAACAAGGAGTTGAAGAGAGAAAAAGACTATTAGAGGATGAGAGAAAGAAACTGAATGAAGAATTAGAAAAACTGCAAAAACACTGGCAATCGCAAAAAGAACTTATTCAAAAACTTCAAAAAAGTCGTGTTAGCTTGGACTCGGCAAGAGCCGACTTAGAACAAGCTCAACGCGATATTGATTTAAATAAAGCTGCAGAGCTACAGTACGGTAAAATACCTGAAATTGAGAAATCAATAAAAGAACTGGAGCAGTTATGGGCAACGATCCCAGTTGAAGAAAAATTACTTAGAGAATCAGTGACCGAAGAAGATATTGCAGAGATTGTTGCTAGATGGACACATATTCCAGTGACCAGACTTTTGTCTTCAGAATCAGAAAAATTAATCCATCTTGAATCAGAGCTTCAAAAAAAAGTTGTCGGCCAGGAAGAGGCTCTGAAAAAAACCGCATCAGCAATAAGAAGATCGCGAGCCGGATTAAAAGAAGAACAGAAACCCATTGGCTCGTTTCTATTCCTTGGCCCAACAGGTGTTGGGAAAACTGAAACTGCAAGAGCTTTAGCTGAAATTCTTTTTAATGATCATAATGCGATGATTAGAGTTGATATGAGTGAATACCAAGAACCACACAGCATTGCTAGACTCATAGGCTCTCCTCCCGGATATATTGGATACGAAGAAGGGGGTCAACTAACTGAAGCAGTCAGAAGAAAACCTTACTCAGTTTTGCTATTTGACGAGATTGAAAAAGCAAATACTCAAATTTTTAACGCATTTTTACAGATTCTTGATGATGGTCGATTAACTGATGGCAAGGGTCGAATCGTTGATTTTAAAAATACAATAATAATTTTGACTTCAAATATCGGATCTGATATTTACGCTCAAGAATCTGATGAAAAAAAACGTCAAGAAGCCGTTCTTGAACGATTAAAACAACATTTCAAACCTGAATTTATCAATAGACTTGATTCTATAGTCATGTTTAATCCGCTTGATGAGAAAATGACCAAAAAAATAGTTTCAATCCAGCTGGAAACACTTTCAGAAAAACTCAAAAAACAAGGCTACATATTAAAGGCAACAGAAAAATTATTAAAATATTTAACATCTGTTGGCTTTGATCCAGTTTATGGTGCCAGGCCCTTAA
>CAYPDD010000103.1:1937-2244 GCA_964409395.1 uncultured Candidatus Saccharibacteria bacterium
TCTCACTACAAATAATTGAGAGGAAAATTAAACAAGGCGATACCATATCGTGTTACTTAAAAGGTTCCAAAGTATAAATTTCAGTTGAGAAACCAAATTAAAATGACTCTTGTCTAATTTTCTGACTTAATTTTTCAAAATCAGTGTTTGAAGTTTCTATGACTTTTTGAAAGGTAAAACCTGAAACTGTATTGTTTTGTGTCTGTGGCATAATATGAATATGTGCATGATGAACCTCTTCGCCAACGGTTACAAACGAAACATATTTTGAATCAAGCGCTCTTTGAATTTTTAAAGAAACTACTTT
>CAYPDD010000104.1:0-2235 GCA_964409395.1 uncultured Candidatus Saccharibacteria bacterium
AGGCAATTATTCGGCTTGATAATTGCGATTTCAAAAGAACTGGATTTATCCCTGAAATAAATTCGGCTAGGGGCGAGAAAATCCCGGTTTTGAATATTGATCATCATCCCAAAAATGACCTTTGGAAGATCGCTGATGTAAATTATTCAAATGAGAATGTGTCTTCAACCTCTGAATTGGTTTACGATATACTAATCGGTTTGGATTACGAGATTACCCCCTCAATTGCTACAGCCCTTCTGACAGGAATTTTTTATGATACTGGGGGGTTCCGCCATCCAAATACAACGGAGGCGGTTTTAGATATCTCTGCGGACCTCTTGAGAAGGGGCGCAAAATTGCAAAAAATTTCTGAAAATATTTCTAATCACAAGCCAGTTTCTCTTTTTCGTCTTTGGGGTGTTGCTTTAAACCGTTTGAAATTGAACAAAAATTTGAGCGTATCTGTTTCAGCTATTACCCAAAAGGATTTACAGGATTGTGACGCGAGTGAAGATGATATTTCTGGTCTAGTAAATTTGCTTAATTCAGCGCCAGAATCAAAGGCAGCTTTGTTGCTTTATGAGACCAAAGATGCTAAAATCAGAGGCAGTTTACGGACGGAAAGAGACGATGTCGATGTCTCAAAACTGGCTCAATTATTGGGTGGCGGTGGCCACAAAAAAGCCTCTGGCTTTACGGTCGATGGAAAAATAAAAGTCGACGGCGATAATTGGGAGATAATCTAGTTTTTTGCCCGAGTGGTGGAATGGTAGACACGAAGGACTTAAAATCCTTTGCTTTAATCAGCGTGCCGGTTCGACTCCGGCCTCGGGTACCAAAGAAAAAAGCGCTTAATCTTAAAGCGCTTTTTTCTATGTTCAAAAGATAAATTAATTAGCGAATTGTAGGGAATCTACTATTTTTAGCAAATCACTATCGAGTTCGCTTGGAATCTGACTGGTTGAATAATTGGTTGCGATATTAATTATAGGTGCATTGTAAGAAGAAAAATAGCTTGCATATGCCGGCGGATAAAGAAACATTATCCTTTTGATATTATTGCTCTCCCAATAATAAGGACCATTATATACTCCACCAGATAGACCAAGCGCACTTTGATACAATTTTGTATTGTTGGTAATAGCTAGAGTATTGGCATCAGACTTCGGAGAGCTGCTAATCATACATTGTGCAAAACTCTTAAAGGCCGTTCCGGGAGCGCCAGAAGCACCTTCGCCCTTACTCAAAAAGATTTGTTTACTAATACCACTGACAGTAACCTGCGATCCATCATCCTGCACATCCCAACTTGCCTGGTAATCGAATTTAATATGTAAATTATTACTGGTATAACTTTTTGAATTGGCTGAAGGCGCTGATGTTGTGTTCGGCGTGGTAACACCTGGTGTAGTAGTCTTTTTCGCTGTATTGGATGATGAGGTTGGTGTAGCGGCATTTGTATTCAAGGGCTGTGCTATTGAATCCGCCGGTATCGCAGCAGCAACGACAACCTGAGCCTCCTCAAATTTTTGCTGACAAGATTGTAAGCGTTCTTGTGCAGTTTGATAATTATTATAAATCGTTGTGACTTTATTGAAACTATCTATACAAGTTTGCCAGTTTTGGTTCTGATAAGCCACTTCACCGGCGTCAAAAGATGCCTTTTCAACAATTAGACTCTTTGTTTCGCTGATTTTTGGTGAAATCTTAGTACTGTTCCATTTCCACTTTTGGAGCGCTTGATTATATTTGGCTTGCGCATCCGCATAGCTCCCCGTACTTTTTAGCCTATCAGCATCCTCGATTAATTTAGCTGACTGATAATATGACGCTCCAGCAAAAGAAGCAGAACCAAGCACAGCAACTCCTACTATTGCAATGACAATGATTTTTAGTAAGTTTTTTTTCCCGAGAATCTCTCTATCTAATTGTTCCATTTATTCCTCGCTACATTAATTATAAGATTATTATAGCAAAAATAATGAAATTGTAGAGATAAAAATACTAGATATCTCAGAACTATCATAAATTTATTCACTGTTGATTTCTATCCGCAAACAGTATAGTAATCAGCTTCCATATTGACTTATATTATTCAATATGGTATTGTTAACCCAAGTTAAATTACTCGCCAACTCTAATTTAAGTATCATGTACTAAATGAAATCGGCCGGGGAAAAACTCAAAGGTCGATTTTTTAAATAGATCACAAAAGGAAAAAATGCAAAACGAAAAAAACAAACTTTTTGTTAG
>CAYPDD010000105.1:0-2228 GCA_964409395.1 uncultured Candidatus Saccharibacteria bacterium
AGGACGAATCCATGAAGCGCCTCTGCCTAAGCTATCCACTGCAACTGTACCCGACTTTTTATCCGGATCAAGAATCAGCCACCAACGAGGTCCCCAAAATCTCTCTCCATTGTAATATGACCAGGTATATGGCCCATTTCCACCAACGACATTAAATTCAAATTGCAATGCCCATAGCGTTTCGTTATTTCCTTCTTTTCTTCTAATATTTCCTTTGCGGCTCAAATCATTAAAAACATCTCCAGCCACAGCTTTTTTTCGACCAAAACGTTCAGTCATAATGCGGTATTGTGTGTCATCAATAACTCTGGAGGCTGCTTCAATCGATTTATCCCACTGTCCATTAGAAAGGTAAACCTCAGCAAGCAGATGGTCTGCAACTCCGGCTGTTATCAAAGCGCTGTTGGGATCGGCAGTCCGTGAAAGATTTTGGCGGGCAAACTCCAGATCTGCAGCTGCAAAGTCATAGACTTGAGACCTTGTTGCCTTTACATAATCATCTTTTGGACTAACAACTTCTTCCTCAATAATCGGGACTCCGCCATATAAGTTGGCCAATGTCTTAAATGCATAAGCGCGAAAAAATTTCCCCTGTGCCAAAACCACCTTTTTTTCATCCTCTGATAATTTAGATTGAGGGGCATTTGCTCGCGATATAATAACATTTGCACGTGCAGCTAATCCATAAAACATCGAATAGTAATAGTCATAGAACCAGGTTCCATTCATATATAAAGGCATATTTTGCCACACCGCATTTGTTATCCCTTCAGGGTTAAACGCAAGATCGGTACCTGTCCAAAAGCCTTCATTTCCGGGAGGATAGCTGTTCCAGCCATCTCCCCTGAAATAAACGATATCTCGTATATACCTGTGTATATCCCATATTGCCTGATCAAACTGGGCTTTAGTTACATAAGCAATTTCCGGAGTTAGTATCGACTTGGGAACTTCATTTAAAACCGACTCAGAGCAAGAAAAGCTTGTCACTGCGAGCAACAGTATTATTATCAGTTTATTTATATTTTTCATTTCGTTATTCATTTAATGTTATTAAAATGCAATCTCTACTCCAAATACAAACGTAGACATAGAGGGTACACCACCAATTCCGATTCCAGTCTCAGGGTCGTAGCCAAACCAATCCTTTGTCCAGACAAATAGGTTTTTCCCGCTTACATAAGCACGGCAGGAGGACAAGCCTTTTATATAGCCGCTGAGATCATACGAAAGAGAAACATCCTGTAACCGTACAAATGTTCTATCCTTTAAATATGAAACATTAAACGGATTTGAGTAATTTACGCTGGGGTATTCGGTTGAGGGATTCGTGGGTGTCCAATAGGGGATTTTCGGTATGTTCGCTCTGTCAGGGGACCATAAAAACGAACCTGTTCCCTGGGCATTAAGTGAATTATTACCCATATAATACCCATTTCCACCCCATACTGAATTAAGCATAACCGAAAGACCTAGCTTTTTATATTTAAAGTTATTACTAAGACTTATACGGAAATTGGGACTTGAATAAGCAAAAATTTCTTCTGCATCTTTCTGATCAATTTTTCCATCACTATTGACATCCTTGATGCGAAAGTCCCCTGGCTTATATCCGGAAGGTATATTACCTGCCTGCTGATCAGTTAATTGCCAGACACCAGCTTTTTGATAACCATAAAACAAACCAACAGGTTCGCCTATAAACCAACGGTTTTGTTTATCATCATCCTCTTTACCGTCCTTGTTGGCATCAGTACCATATAAGTGGGTAATTTGATCTCTTGAACGAGAGAATACCAGGTCTGAAGTCCATAAAAAGTTTGGTTTTTTAATGTTGATTGAATTGAGCGTAATTTCCAATCCATTATTCTTCATTTCGCCTATATTTGCCCATATAGAACCGAAACCTGTCATGTCCGATATTAACTTAGTCAGAAGGAGATCTGTACTTTTGGTTCTGTAATAATCAATCGTACCAGATAAACGATTTCGCAGGATACTAAAATCCAATCCAAAGTTTACAACAGTAGATGTTTCCCACCCTAAATCAGCATTTGCCATTGAAGATACGTACTGAGTAGTCGCGGTACCTTGTCCATCCCAATATTTGGAAAAACCTACTCTGGCCAGTGTTGAATAACTACCTATTGCCTGATTTCCATTTTTCCCGTAAGACAGTCTGAATTTCAAATTATCAATAAATCCAAATCGCTTCATGAAATCTTCAT
>CAYPDD010000106.1:0-700 GCA_964409395.1 uncultured Candidatus Saccharibacteria bacterium
GGTTCTTTGGCAATATTTGAATGCAAAGTTTGAAACAGAAAAATCTGGAAGATTTATTAAAAACTTTTTACTTGTGGCTCCGGGGATAATTGTGTACGAAAGATTGCTCGATGCATATCTTGGAAAAGAAAATGAAAGACAAGAAAGACAGTTTGAACAGTCTGATTTTTATAAATTTAAGGATTTGTTTATACCGCAAAATTATACAGCGGATGTTTTTGGTTTTATTCAAAATAGTGTCGCCAAGAAACAGGAAATAGGAACAAAAGTCACAGGTGATGGACTTATTGCTATTACAAATTATCACTTATTTTTAGATAAGGAGGAAGAAGAAAACGAAGAAATATCCGCTTTAGATGAGCCACAGTCGGTGCTTAAAGATCTGTTGCCGATTCGCCCCGGAGTATCTGGAGGAAATTCACTTGATTCCTTAGACTCAGCATATTTGGGGGGTAAAGAAATTGAATATTTGATACAGCTACCAGATTTGATGGCAATGAATGACGAAGCTCACCATATTCATGAGAATAAAATATACGGAGAGGTAAAAGAGGTGGAATGGCAAAAAAGTTTGAATAGGATTTCGAAAGATAAGGGCAGTAGATTTATTCAAGTAGACTTTTCTGCGACACCGTACGATGTGACAGGAAGTGGGCAGAAGAGAGTAAAACATTTTTTTCCTCATATTGTAGTAGATTTT
>CAYPDD010000106.1:710-2217 GCA_964409395.1 uncultured Candidatus Saccharibacteria bacterium
AAAACGGCTATACGAGCTGGGCTTGTAAAAACTATTGCCATTGATAAAAGAAAAGAATTCACAGATATTGAAATAGATTTTTCTGCCAAAAAAGAAAACAACAAAGTTGTGGCACTTTCAGAGGGTCAGATGCTTATGCTTCGGGCTGGACTAAGCAGATTAAAAATTTTAGAAAAGCACTTTGTAGAATTTACAAAAGATAAAAGTGGACATTCCGACAAGTATCCTAAAATGTTGGTTATGTGTGAGAACACAGAGGTCTCTCCCTTGGTTGTTGACTTCCTAAATACAGAAGGTCTCTCAGAAGATGAAGTAATGCGTGTGGACTCAAATAAAAAAGGTGAAATACCTGAAGCTGAATGGCGTATTTTAAAACAAAAACTTTTCAATATTGATAAAAGTAATAATCCAAAAGTTATTGTTTCGGTGCTTATGCTCCGAGAAGGTTTTGATGTGAATAATGTGTGCGTGATTGTGCCTTTGAGGGCAAGTGCTGCACCTATACTTTTGGAGCAAACAATAGGTCGTGGACTTCGACTGATGTGGAGGGAGCCAGAATATGTAGAATACAAAAAAGAAAACATCAAAAAACTTTTATATGAAAAGAAAGAGCCGACGAGCTACATTGATTTGCTTTCCATTGTGGAACACCCTGCCTTCTTGCAGTTTTATGAAGATTTGGACAAAGACTTTTTGCCTGAATTAGAGAAAGATCCTGATGGTAAAGGAGATGTTCTCGGAGATATTATTAAGGTTGGATTAAAAGAAGATTATCAAAAATATGATTTGTATTGGCCTTTGATAATTAAAGAATCAGAAGAGATATTGATGAATGGTGAAATTGGTTTAAATAAACTCGAGTCTTTCACTGTATATCCACTAGAAGATTTGAAAAAGTTTTTTGCTAAAGATGGTGAGAGATTTGTGGCTGAAGAAATGACTGTGAAGACGAGGTTTGGTGAGTATACTGTCGATGGTAATCTTTTTCGCTCCCAAAGCTACAATGAATATTTAGAAAAAATACTGAATGTAGTTGTGAATAGGGTGGCAAGAGTTGGACAAAGAAAAACTAAGACATTTCCTGCGATGCAGATAAATAATTTAGAGTTAGTGAAGACTGTAGATTCCTTTATTCGTACAAAACTTTTTTCAAAGAATTTTGATCCATTTGAGGACAATAACTGGAAGGTTCTTTTGATGAAAAATGGAATAGTTACCAAACATATTATTAAAGAAATAGGGAAAGTGATTTTGGATATGCAATCTGTGACGAATATTGATGAAGCCAAGGTCGAAAAAATACATTTTTCTAGGGTTGCTGAATTGCGAATGAGAGAAAATTATTCCTTAGATATTACAAAAACAATTTATGAAAAATTAGCATATCCTTCAAACAAAGGAGAGTTTGAGAAAGCGTTTTTGGAATACTTGGATAATGATGCAAAAGTAGAAGCAATTATGAAAGTAAATGAGTATTATCATAATTTCGCCAATATTACATATATAA
>CAYPDD010000107.1:0-2209 GCA_964409395.1 uncultured Candidatus Saccharibacteria bacterium
AATTTCTCAAAGACGGCTTGTTGGCGATCCTTCGGGATACCCTTGCCATTATCCTCAACCGAGACAACAATCTTTTGGTCGTCATGCATGACTCGAACAACTATTTTACCGCCATTTGGCGTGTACTTGATCGAATTACCAATAATGTTAATTAGCACCTCAGTGACACGCGTGATATCAAACCAAGTGTCTGGCATCTTGTGTTTTGGTGCTTCAAAAGTGAGGGTGTGTTTGGCTTCTCGTGCCTTTGACATCACCTCGGTAATTGCCTGATTAATAAGATCCTCGATTGGTTTTTGTTCCCAAATAATATGGATTCTGCCTGACTCAATTCTAGAGACGTTCAAGAGATCCTTCACCATATTGCCAAGTCTCGTAGCGGAGGTAAAGACGCTGTCTAAGTAAGTGCGTGCCTTGTCTGGGATTTTACCGCCGAGTCCCTCAACCAAAATCATTGAGAGATAACCCTTAATCGCCGCAATCGGTGTATTTAATTCGTGTGAGGCCATACTCAAGAAGTCATCTTTTAATTTATCCACTTCCTTCAAATGTTCATTAGCAACTTCAAGATCCTTGGCAAGTTTCTGAATCTGTTCTCGACGTTTTATCTCCTGTTTGACGGATTTAATCAGCAAATATCCGCCAAAAGAAACTAAGCAAAAGATTGTTATATTAACAAAAATTTGGTTAACGGTTTTCGACAATATTGTTTGTGTGCCAATCGCAACAATTACTATTAGAGCACTTGCTTCAGTTAAGATCAGTTTTATATTGAAAAGTCCTTTTGCGACCATCGCATATGTTGTGAATCCTACAAAAGGCAGAACAAAATATGTCCCCAGATATACAAAGTTATCGAGTTTAAATACTAGGACTAATACAAGATTAAAAAGAATCATTAAGAAGAACATTAAAGAAACGCCGGTAAATAAGAATTTTATTTGTTCTCTTACAAACCCTTCAGCCTTTATAAACTTTTTGATTAATAAATAAATTCCAACTCCAATTGAGCCAACTGCTGTAACCAAAAACAAGAGCATGCCAGGCCCAACTTTTGGACTTCTAGTATGTTTAACAGCATCGATCTCAACTCCTGGGAAAAATATAGGAGACATAACAACAGCAATAGTCGCTACAGCTATAATAGAATAAATAATATAGAATTTGCGTTTAAACGGTAGTTTTCCCTCTGGAAAAGCCTGAGCAAAAAGGAAGAAAAAAATAGATTGGAGCACTGCAAAAACCATCACCAGCCTCATTAGAAGCAGGATAGTATTGTAGTCTTGAGCAAGGACGGAAAAATAATTTGTGACAGACCAAAGAACAAGCGAGAGTGTTAAGCAAAAAAAGATATTTCTGACGGTCTTATTCGTGGATTTCAATAATGCGAGTATGCCCAAGCCTAAATTTAAAGCTGCACCAAGGATCAGTATTAGCGCGTTCATTTCCCTCCCGTAATTAGCAATCAAGTATTATTTTAAGTTACTTAAAAATTCTTTAGTATGCTCAGCTCTTTTTTTAGTAGATTCTTCTGAGTAATAATTTGGTATAAGGGCGCCGTCGATAGAAACGTGCAATCGCCCGTCTTTGATAGGATTGCCCATGGCGATATTTCTAATAATATAAGAGCCAACTGATCCTGCCAACATTGATGCTGTCGATAGTTGTGGCCATGTCTTTATCGTTTTGCCCACCTCTAGCAATGAATCTTGCATTCGGCTAACGGCATTTTGAGGGTGAACAATCTTTAGAGATAAGGTTACGCGGTCATGTGGGGATAATTTCCCATGGCTTTTCTTAATAAGGTCGATATCTTCCTCTGATATTAGGCCATGGAAGGGTTTTAAGTCAGATTTTAAATCATATCTCTCTATATCAACCATAACATTGTCACCATTATCAGTAATCATTATCAAAGGTATTTTCTTGTCTTTGGCGATGAGACGCATATGGAGTTTGAGATGAAGACTCTCTATTTCATCAAAAACTACGTCGGAATCTTTTACAAATTCATCAATGTTTTCCTCGTTTATACCATCAGAGAAAAGCTGAACATTGATATACGGATTTATCTCATAAATTTTTCTTGCCAGGGCAATAGTTTTCTTGATATTGACGGATGGTAGCTCGGTCACGATCCGATTCATATTAGAGGTGGAAATTGAATCACCATCAGCAATTTTAATATTTTTGCATCCGCCCTGCATAA
>CAYPDD010000108.1:0-2185 GCA_964409395.1 uncultured Candidatus Saccharibacteria bacterium
AACAACAAATTCTATTTTCCTTTTCATGATTCTCCTTAAAATTTAAATACAAAAAAATCTCCCGAAGGAGATTGAGAGGCAAGTATAAAACTAGTTTTTAGATAAACGAAATTACTCTAGCTTATCCAAAGCTAACTTATACCCGCCCATACCGTGATGAAGCCAATAATTGATACGAACAACTGTAGTTGTTGAGACGCCAATTTCTTTCGCGATATAACGAATACTTTTGCCCTCTTTGAGCAACTTAGCAGAAAGCAACCTTCGACTCGCCTCTTCTATTTCTTCGAGTGTTAAGAGATCACGCAAAAAGTTGGCCATATCTTCTGGCTTATCGATTTCAGCCAAAACTTCATAAAGTCTCTTGGCTGCCGGTGTCTCTAATTGTGATTCTAATTCTCGTTTCATTTTTGTAAATTGATTATGCTTCAATGTGTTAACACAATGTTACACAATCTGAGAGCTAATTGTCAACCGTATTAGATACCATACTATAAATTAATTAGTCCAGTATTATATATTTTTCTAAAATATTGATTGTTACCAGTTGTTTAGCTATGCTCTATCAGAACATTATTAAAGAAAGATTTATTATGACAGAGGTCAAAATATTACTTGAAGGCTATACCAACGCTGATCGCAAAAAGGCCGGCGAAGAAGAAAGCACTCGATGCACCACTGCTCTGATTAGAAGCGATGACATGATTATCATCTCCGACCCTGGAGTCTTGGCCAGTCAACAAATCATGATTGACGCCTTGGCGAAAGAAAACTTAACAGTCGCTGATATTACTCACGTTTTTATTACCCACTCTCATATGGACCACTATCGCAATATCGGCATGTTCCCGACTGCCAAGGCGATTGATTATTGGGGCATCTGGCACGAGGACAAAGTCGACGATTTACCAGAAAAAATAAATGAAGATATCTCAATAATTAATACGCCCGGTCATAATTATGACAATCTCACGATGATTATTGAGACAGCGGAAGGCAAAACGGCGATCGTCGGCGATCTCTGGTGGAGCGAAAGAGGCCCAGATATAGACCCTTTTGCTTCAGACATGGCCAAGCTCAAAGAATCACGATCAAAAGTATTAGATATAGCCGATAATATAATCCCCGGCCACGGTAAAATATTTAAGACTAAATAAAAAAAAGCCCCAGAGACCGATAAGGCCCTGGGGAGAATGAAAGCAGAGTGCTATTACAGCGAATGTTATTATAAAAGCTATAAAGAACATTAGCGACGCGATTAATGCTCGCGTATAAACATCTGCTTGAAAGCGTTCCTCTTTTTTGTTCAAAACTTTTACTCCAAAAAGAAAAGTAAATAAACCAGCCAAGAAGGCAACGACAATAGGTACTACGACTAAAGCAAGAGCGTTCATGTGCTCTTCCCCCTTCTACAAAATTTGCAATGATAGTACTATAACTTAATTTTGTTTATTTGTCAATAATAAAATGACTAGACACTCATGTCTCGAAGTGCCTTTATCCGCTCTTTTATTGGCGGATGAGTCGCAAATATTTTAGCAAAGAATGATTGTTCTTTTTCATCTTCACCGCCAAGAGGATTAGATATATATAAATGAGCGGTTGCCGAACTGACATGTTCAACCGGCTCAGAATATTGAGAAATCTTTTCTAGAGCACTGGCCAAGCCATCAGGATATCGAGTCAGCAACGCTCCATCGGCATCAGCTAGAAATTCTCTCTTACGCGAGATTGCTAGCTGTATCAACATCGCCACAATCGGGGCCAAAATAGCAGCAATTATCCCAACAATTGCCATTAGCTGACCACTATTATTGTCGTCTCTACTCCGACCAAAACCAAAAAAGCGTGATCTTAAAAACAAATCGGAAACTACCGCAATCACACCAACCAAAACTGCTGTTATCGTCATCAATCTAATATCGAAATTACCAACATGTGACATTTCGTGAGCGATTACCCCTGCTAGTTCATTCTTATTCAATCTCTCCAAAAGACCAGCTGTTACCGCAATCGATGCGTGCTCTGGATCTCGACCAGTTGCAAAGGCATTTGGCGCTACCTCTGGAATAATATAGACCTTTGGCATCGGCAAACCAGAAGTAATTGAAATATTTTCGACAATATTCCAAAGCTCCTGATTATCCTCCTTTACGATTTCTCGAGCGCCAGAAGTCGCTAGAAT
>CAYPDD010000109.1:0-2177 GCA_964409395.1 uncultured Candidatus Saccharibacteria bacterium
TGTATTGGAACCAATCGGTTTGCTCTGACGACTATTCTTCGCTTTGCTCATGATGACAAAGCTCGGCAATTTTTTCATACAATTTCACAAGCGAGCCAAAATTATGAAGTAAGGTTGTGGCTGTTTTATTGCCAATACCAGGGACCCCTGGGATATTATCAGACGGATCGCCAGCTAGAGCCTTTAAATCAACAAAATCCTCCGGATGAAGCCCCCACTCCAAATCAATAACTTTTCGATTGATAATCTGGGCCACCGAAAGACCTTTTTTAAGATCATAGACAAAAATATTACCATCGACTAATTGAAAAGCATCTTTGTCGCCGGTCACGATAAAAACTTCGAAACCCTTGAATTTTTGAGACTCGCCTCTCTCCTCAAACATATTAGAGATAGTACCGATGCAATCATCAGCCTCAAAACCGGCCATTTCATAAACTGGAATATTTAAAGTTTCCAATAACTGTCTTACACGAGGGATTTGGTCATATAACTCCTGATCCGCTTTGACTCGATGTGCTTTGTACTCGGTATATTCCTCGTGTCGAAAAGTTTTACCAGCCAAATCAAAAGAAGCAGCAATATAATCAGGACTTATATCCTCCAAGACCTTTATGAGCGTCGTGGTATAGCCGTAAACGACATTTGTCAGCTCCCCTTTTCGAGTTGACATTGTTTTTGGCAGAGCATGATAAGCGCGATGGATAATCGCGTTTGAGTCAATTAGGACTAATTTTTTGAGTTCGTTGGCCATGAATTTAAATATATCCGAAGCACGACCAAATTGAAAGAGATTTCTTCTAGGCCGGCTCAGCGTGAACAGAAACTTTGGCGACTTCAACAATAGCTTCTCTGATCTTGTATTCTAGCTTGCTAGTTGCGCTATGGACGTCATCCAGCGAAGAGTTCTTGTCGAACAGACAATGAAGAGAAATTATTAGTCTATCCTTATTCTCTCTAATTGAGACGCTGTGGACGTCAATAATCAGCGGGATTGTTTTCAGTATTATCAGAATTTGTTTATTAATTTGTGCCTCTTTTGTGGCGCTGACAGTTTTGCCGACAATCGCTTCTATTTTCAGGGGTTCAATATGAGTGTTCACCTCAATATTGCCAAACTCAGCTTGAATTTCTTTTTCTAAATCAGAAGCAATTTTATGAGCTTTTTCTAGATTTAAATCACCGCTTACCTCAAGATCAAAATAAAGACTTTTTTTGCCAGAGCCCTCGTGGAGTAAAATATTGTGAGCAGAAAGTCCCTGTTTGGCAGCGACGATTTGAACTCTTTCAACGATTGTTTCGCTATCCATGGGCAAAGGTTTGCTGTGAATAGAAATATCAGAATCTGGGAAATCTTTTCTTATTCTATCTTCTATCTTCTGACAAATTTCCTGTGTCATAATTAGATTATTTTTTCGATGAAGATAAACAGTAATATCGATTATTACAACTGGGCCAACTGCCCGAGCTCTTATCTTCTCTACGCCAATCACTCCCTCGACACTGTTGGCCGCTTGGTTTATTTCATCAACTAGACCTTCGGGCGCGGTGTCGACTAAAACGTTAATAGTTTTCCGACCAAGCTCATAGGCGGCATACAAAACAACAAATGAAACGACAATAGCAGCGATTGAGTCAGCAGTGGTATTGCCAAAAGAAACGAAAACCAAGCCGATTAGAACAACCACTGAGCTTAAGATGTCTGAGCTAAAATGTAGCGCATCCGCTTCAAGCGCCTGACTTTTAGTCTCTTTAGCCACTTTTGACAGAGCTCTTGACCGAGAAACATCAACAATGATGGAGATTATTATAACCGCAAAAGAGTACCAAGCAACTTCAACCTCAGATTTGCCGTGAAGCAATCTTCTGACCGCCTCATAGATTATCCAAGCACTAGTAAGGACTAACAGACAGGTCTCCAACAAAGCGGAGACGCTCTCAATTTTACCGTGACCATAAGGATGCTTTTTGTCAGCTGGCTTGTCACCAATATTCACCGACACATAAGTCATGAGCGCAGCGACAAAATCCAAGGCCGAGTGAGCCGCCTCTGAGATAATACCCATACTGCCTGTCACAATACCAACAACTAATTTCATCGCCGTCAAGCCAAAACTAGCAAAGACAGAGCTTAAGGCAACAGTTTGTTTTTTGTTCATTTTTTTCATGTGTTTTAG
>CAYPDD010000110.1:0-1859 GCA_964409395.1 uncultured Candidatus Saccharibacteria bacterium
CTCTAGTTATGTCGACACCGACAAAAACAGTGTTTGTGACCGCTCAGAACCTGCGCCAGAAAATCGATTGGTAAGTCTAGTACAAGCCAGTGAACAAGAGACGGAGACAGCGATCACATACGACGCGGAATCATTGCCTGAGCTCTCTGGCAAAGATTTAAAAGCAAAAAGCGTCTCAGAGGTTGCTGATTTTTATCGTATCGACGCTGTCAAATTTCAACAGGAATTGGACAACTTTCTAAATGTAAAAGTAAAACAGTCAGATACTTTTCAACTTCTGCACGACAATTACGGCATGGAACCGAGTGCGACCAAAGACCTCGTGCTAAATGTGATGAATGATACACCAAAGGCCGAGATTGCTGCGGCTTCAAACGAGGATACAAGCGAGACAAAAACCGAAAAAACCTATTTCTTTGGCTTAATCTCGATACTTTTAACAATAATTTATATTGCCAGCTTCGTGTTATCAAAACTCAAAAAGATTTCGGTCGCATCGCACCGTAAAGTCTGGAATATATTACTCCTAATAACATTTCTAGTTTCAGCAATTCTTGGTCTGTTGCTGACAATTAGAATACAATATGGGATTAATTTCCAGTTACCGTTCAATATGCTTTTTTGGCACGTTGAAGCTGGTATCGCTATGTCTCTAATATCGATATTTCACATCCTCTGGCATCTGCCTTACTACCTAAATATTTTCAAAAAAATCAAAAACACGCCAAGTGCTTAAGCTTTCGGCTTTTTAAGTATAAAATGGAATTATGGATCAGGTAGACAAAAAAAGCGATGGTGAAATAGTTGCCCTTTCTCTCAAGAACGGCGACTATTTTGCAATTTTGATCAGTCGGTATGAAAAGAAATTTTTTCATTATATTAGTCGAATTTGCAATTGCTCAAGAGAGGATATCGAGGATCTTCTTCAGGAAATTTTTATTAAGGTTTACCGCAACCTAAATGATTTTGACCCAAAGCTAAAATTTTCATCTTGGGCATACCGGACTGCTCACAACGAAGTTATAAGTCACTTTCGAAAAATTAAATCGAGACCAGTATCAGTCAGCCTCGATCCTGACTTGGCGATTTCGGATAAAATCAAGGATGACTTTGCCGCCTTCTTTGATCAAAATTTAAATAAAGGAAAGATACTAGAGATCCTTGAAACGCTTGATTTGAGACACAAAGATATCTTGATTCTTCGTTTTTTCGAAGAAAAGAGTTATGAAGAAATTTCCGACATATTGCGAAAACCTCCCGGCACAGTAGCAACTCTTCTAAATAGAGCGAAAAAACAATTCAAAGAAAATGCTAATAAATTAACGAACAAAATCATAAATCAGATTCAGACAGAGGAGATCAAACCGATTTCGAGGCAAGTATTTTTAATTAGGAATATAGGGCTTTGGCTACTCTCAGTAATCTCAGTCGTCCTGGGCAGTATCTCCATAGGGTTGCTAACATACAATGTGGCAAATAAAGATTGGGATATATATAGTCATCTAAACGAGTCTTTGTTTGGTTTCATCGTCTCGTCACTCCCCTATCTGTGGATTTTTTTGATAATTATATCGCTCGCTATTGCAATATTAAATTTTGAGCATAGCAAAAACGGCTACAAGTATTCTCCATTAAAAATTACTTTGATTTCAATTCTACTCGCTTTGATCCTAGGTTTTAGTAGTTATGCCTTGGGATTTGGCGGAAAAATTGACAATTATCTTGGTAGCAAATTTACCAGCTATCAGTCAGTGGAAGCCGAAAAACAAGTAGTTTGGAATCAGCCTGAGAAGGGCTTGTTCTCTGGTACAATTCAAGCAGTTGATTCGGAGAAAAAAACCTTCACACTGAATGATTTT
>CAYPDD010000110.1:1869-2158 GCA_964409395.1 uncultured Candidatus Saccharibacteria bacterium
TGCTTCAGATATAAGACCATGGGGAAACACCGGCAACGGACAGAGTTTTGGTAGCGGACATGGACGAGGAAACGGCAAGAATATCTCGAACTGAAAGAAAAAATGATCCTTTGCGTAGTAATAAGTGAAAGGCAATAAACCTTTCGAAGCCGGCCGCTTCAAACAATTAATAAGCAAAGGAAAAAAATGAACAAAAAAGTAATTAGTCTGGGCCTAGTTGCCCTGGGTGTAATAGCAATAATAGGTGGTACTTCTGCCTATGCAGCAAACAAAATAGGTGATGTTACAG
>CAYPDD010000111.1:0-2139 GCA_964409395.1 uncultured Candidatus Saccharibacteria bacterium
ACCTGAGGACCATAAGTATGAATTTCACGAATAATCGAGCTCTGATCTAAAATTTTTATAAAATGTTTGTTTTTGGAATAATATTGGGATGGGATTCTGAGCCTGAGCATTGTGTAAAGCTGTGATCGATCCAGAGATTCAACAGAGAGGAAAATGTCTGTCCCATCGGCCGAAGCATAATCTTGCCGAAAAATTTTATATTCAGTCGATTCGTCAAATTTTCCCTTTACCTCTCGACAACGGATGCAGTTACACTTCTCACCATTCTTGGTCATTCTTATCTCAACTTCCTGTCGTAGATTAGAGATCTTCGATCCACCCTCGACGATTGAATCGGCAGGAATATCACGAATAACTCGCTCAATCCGACAATAGTAGGGGACATGTTGCTTGATTTTGCAGATAAGGTCAATTAATTCCTCTTTTGTGTATGGCTTATATTTTCCAGCCTGATAGAGGGCATAAGCACCAGACTCTCGGACAAGTGCCATTGGATAAATTTTCATATGATCCGGCTGATACCGACTGTCCTCAAACATCGTTTTAAACATTGAGAGATCGAGATCAGGATTTGAAGCTGGTAGATTTAACATCATCTGGTATGAGACCTTAAACCCGGCGTCCTTTAGTAACTTAGTCGCTTTCACCGTCTCATTGTCAGTATTACCACGATTGTTAAATTTCAAGACTTCGTCGTAGATTGACTGTACGCCAAGCTCAACTTTTGTTACTCCAAGCCACCGCAATCGCCGAACTTCAGCCTTACTTATGTAATCTTGCCTTGTCTCAACTGATATCTCGACAATTCGATGCTCCGCAGTTTCATTAATTTTCTGCAGGCTAAATAGATCTTTGTTCAGACTGTTGTCTATTGTCTGTTGTCTGAACTTGTTTACAGCCTCAAAAACTCTTTTGATAAACCAAGTTTGGTAGCTTTTCGGGTAAAAAGACCAAGTACCACCAATAATTCGGATATTTACCTTCTCAGTTATATGGCCTACAGCGTCGAGCGCTGTTAATCGACTGATTGTCTGCAGATAAGGATCATATTTACACATTATCGCTCGCATTACTGCTGGCTCGTTGCTGAAATAACTCTTAGGGACATCTTTTTCTGTCGGACAATAGAGACACTTGCCTGGGCACTCATAAGGCTTTGTCAGAACAGAGAGGACGACGATGCCAGAGAGAGACCGGGTATTTTTCAGTGTTAGTATTTTTTCCAGCTCTGGATCCTTTTCGATTATTTTATTAAGGAGCAGATTATGATAAGCTTCGAGTATCTTATTATTTGTTAGCATTTCTAATTTTTCTATTTTACAAAATTGTCGCTTCGATTTGTCTAAATCTTTGCGGTTTAAAATAGGCTGATCCAAAATGCCTAATATAAATTTTTCACTCAAACTTAAAGTCATGGATAAAGAATACGCTAAAAAAATTATTAGTAAAACAACTGATGATTATAACAGGATTGCTGAGCATTGGTCAAGCAAAAGATGGCAGTTGCCTAGCGATATACGCGCTCTAGCTGACTATATCAAAGAAGGGGACAACGTCCTCGACCTTGGTTGTGGCAATGGCTACTTTTATGATGAAGTCATACAGAAAAAAGCTTTATATACTGGCGCAGATGTCTCTGAAAACCAGTTAAAAGTTTGTCGTAGACTTCATCCTGAGTCAACTTTAGTGCTAACAGAGCCACTCAAATTGCCATTTATGGAAAATGTTTTTGATAAAATATTTTGCCTTTCAACAATCCACCATATTCCAAGTCGGGAATTTCAATTAACTTTTTTAACAGAAATTGCTCGAGTTCTAAAAAAAGACGGGCAGCTTTATCTGACCGCTTGGAACCTAACCGATCAGGAGTTGACTCATAGTCACAGCAAGATGGATGAAGATGGTAATATCCTATATCCATTCAAAGATTCAGATGGTGTCACTATGGTTGATCGTTTTATCCATGTTTTTACAATTGCTGAATTGACAGAGGTCGTTGAGGCCTCAGGATTTAAAGTTATTGAGGGAAAAGTTGTTAGTAGAGGCTATGGTAAATTCTCCAACAATCTCATCATCGCAGAGAAAATACAGCATTAATATTGTTCGAAGTTTACTGAGAACTTTCTAGCTTCTCACTTT
>CAYPDD010000112.1:0-2128 GCA_964409395.1 uncultured Candidatus Saccharibacteria bacterium
GCTATTCAAACGGACTGAAAGACGTTGCCAGCTTTCTTGGTTATATGTGGACTGATACGGATTGTTCAGGAATATTATCCATTATGTGGCGACATCTTTGGAATGATTGCAATGATATTTCTATTAAAAACAAGTTGATACGGTACAACTCCCAAGACTGTGAGGCTCTTGAACTTGTAACAAATGTAGTTCTTCAAGTTTTAGACCATAATAGGACCGAATCTAACGTTCCTGATGTCGTTCATGCTGATTCAGAAAAGTTTCTCAAGAACAGTAAATGGGGAGTGTTTTCTAGTCCCTTCTCAAGCTTGGAATACATCAATTCAGCAGCACAATGGAATTACCTGAGAGACAGAGTTTATGCACGTTTAGAAATATCCAAGCCTTACGCTGAAAAAAAATTACAAAAACGAAAAAACTTGCGACCAGAAATAACAATTAGATTCAAACACAATCGAATTTGTCCCACATGTAAGCGTTCATACTATCGTAAAGGTGAAGATATATCGAGAAATCTGCTGGATGTGCTTTTTGGCCGTAGAAGCATGAAATTGAGATTAGTCCAGTACGTGTTTAAAACATACGCATGTAGGAAATGCGGTACTACTTTTGGAATACCTGACGTGTATTGCCATGGTAGTCGAAAATATGGTTGGAATCTGCATTCCTACATATTTTATCAAGTTGTAGAACTTCACATTCCACAGCGAACTGTTTTTAGAAGCATTAATAGAATGTTTGGAATTGAACTGAGTCGAAGTTCATTGCACCACTTTAAAAGTAGAATGGCAGATTATTATTCAGTCACAAAACAGCAGATTATGGACCGAATACTTAATAGCGATCTTATTCATATAGATGAAACACGAGCTAATATCAAAGGGAAGTCTGCTTTTGTCTGGATTTTGACAAACTACAATGATGTTGTCTACATTCTCTCTGAAAGCAGAGAAGGTGAGATTGCTCATAAACTACTTGCTAATTTCAATGGCGTTCTAGTGTCGGATTTTTACACAGCCTATGACTCTATAAATTGTCCTCAACAAAAGTGCCTTATTCATCTTATGCGCGATCTAAATGATGAAGTGCTGAGTTTTCCATTTGATGAACAGCTTAAACAGATTATTGCTGACTTTGGTGAACTTTTAAGATCGATAGTTGAGACAATTGATCGACGAGGACTGAAAAAGTATTTTCTTAAAAAGCACCTATCTCATGTTGAGCGATTCTTTCTGAAGCTTGAATCTAATAATTACTCAAGTGAATCTGCAGTTAAGTGTAAAGAACGCTTTGAAAGAAATAAAGAGACACTTTTCACCTTCTTGAAATATGACGGAGTCCCATGGAACAACAATAATGCTGAACACGCTGTTAAGGCTTTTGCAAGGCTACGTGACGTTATCGAAGGCTCTTCCACGGTCAAGGGGACTGAAGAATATCTAACTCTCTTGAGCGTCTGTCAGACGTGTAAATACCGTGGATTGGACTTTCTTGATTTCATGAGGTCCGGCGAAAAGGATATTGATGCTTTTGCGGCAAGTCAACGGAGGCGGTATACAACAGGAACTGCGAGGAGACTACCTCATCACCCTCTTGGCCTACCCCTTAAAGGGGAGAGGAGTTAATGCCTCGTGGCTGATTGGTAAAGGTGATATATGAGATCAATTTCGGAATTTGCTATCTTTACCACATTGCAGAAAATTTTCCTTCCCCTAAAGGGGAAGATGAAGGTGGATATAGGGTAAGAATAGTAACGGTCGCCAGCTCACCGGTCTCAAGTTTCACCGCCAGCATCGGCAGCAACATCGGCATTAAGATCGGCAAGAATATTGCCAATATTGTTTATGCTGCATCATATCTATTTGTATGATATATCATTTGTAATACATTAGATCGGTATTAATAAAGGCAAAATGTACGACAAAGTATCCCATATGGAACCTATATTCCCTGAGCGGCTTTCTAGATGGAGGACATGGCCAGAGAGATAGTTACCCGTTCCGCTCTCCTCGGTGGTCAGTTTTAAGAAAAGGTTTATATCGAGAAACCAGGAGGAAATGGGGGCCGGTTTTTGTTGTTGTTGGGAACAGGATGAAGGGAGTAGTAATCTCGTGTGGTTGCGGTTTGG
>CAYPDD010000113.1:0-2112 GCA_964409395.1 uncultured Candidatus Saccharibacteria bacterium
ATATACAAACTCTCGTTTAGTATTCATCCGGCCATTTGGTAGCTCGCATTCGACTCCGTTGCTCGGTATGTGACTTTATATTATTTTTTTTGCTGCTTATTTAAACTTAATGATGATGATTTTGTGGCAATGAGGACATTTCATTTCTATTTCTCCTGTGGTATCTTTTGTTACGTCAAATATCCGTTTCTCACAAGACGGACACTTCTTTGTTTTTGTCATAATCAATTACTCCTTGATTTTTAGTGTCATTATTATTTTAATTTCGTTTAAATACCCGTCATCCCCGGCATGATAAGCTCATAGGCACTGTGCTGGGTCATTTTGATATTTCCCATTAAAACAGCTGAAAAAACTGCACTTTTCCCAAACCGCCTCCTTAAATCCTCAACGGTACATTCGAGTTTCTCTTTTCTTTCCTTCGTTCTGTAATCTTCATACAGATTTAATTGGGGAGTTACTTCTTTTGGAATTAGGTTTATTGCTCTTACAGTGATAGCCCTTACTTTTTTTCTCCAAAAATAATTTTTAATAAACAAATTATTTGCCATGCGTGCAATGTCCATACTGCTTTGTGTTGAGAAATCCAACTGCGTCTGATACTGACCCATACTGGATTTGACAGACACCCGTTCGTAATCGTATAATAGGAAAAGAAAGGGTGTAAAAAATGGCAAATAACAATAATCGGTATGGCGAAGAATTTAAAAGCGATGCAGTTAAGTTGGTCAAGGAAAAAGGAAGAACGGTAAATTCGGTAGCAAAAGAGCTGGGAGTGCCGGAGCCAACGATAAGAAGATGGGTATCAGAGGCCCGAGTACCTATCGGTAAAGAAAGCGAGCGGATTTTGGAGCTTGAAAAAGAGATCAAAATGCTCAAAAAAGAACGAGATGAAGCAAGAGAGGTAGCCGACATATTAAAAAAATCCTTAGGCATTTTCGCAAGAACATAGAAAAAATAACAACCTGCGAAAAATATGAGTTCATAAAGGAACAGGTTAAATCGGGATATTCTGTGGAGAAAATGTGTCAGGCTTTGGATTTGTCCCGAAGCGGTTATTATTCTTGGAGAGACAGACCAATATCAAGCAGGAAAGAAAAACAAGCCAAGATTTTAAAGTTAATAAAAGAAGTGCATAGCGTAAATAAAACCAGAGGTGTGGATGCAATATGGGCAGAAGTAAGAGAAAAAATTCCTTGTTGCAGAGAAACTGTTCATAAATTAATGAAGAAAAACGGCATAAAATCAATCCGCAAAGAGAAATGGAAGGCAACAACAAACAGTAATCACAATATGCCGGTAGCCCCTAATTTATTAGAGCAAAATTTTCATATAGAAGAACCTAATACAGTATGGGTTGGAGATATTACCTATAATTGGACTGATGAAGGTTGGCTGTATACCGCCATAGTCAAGGATTTGTGCACAAAAGATGTAGTTGGTTATTCCATAGGAGAACGAATTACAAAGGAACTTGTAATAAATGCTATGGATATGGCAATAAGGAAAGAAAGACCTAAAAAGGGCTTAATATTTCACTCTGATAGAGGTAGTCAATATTGCTCCAATGATTTCAAAGACCAATTAAAAGCAAATGGTATTATCCAAAGTATGAGCCGAAAAGGTAATCCATACGACAATGCTGTAGCAGAAAACTTTTTCTCAAACTTGAAATGCGAGTGTACTAACTTTTATCATTTCAGAACCAGAGCAGAAGCAAGGCTTGTGATATTTCAATATATAGAGATATATTACAACCGCCAAAGACGGCATTCAGCATTAGGATGGATAACGCCTGCAATGTATAAGCAAATGTTAAAGGCAAAAGTAGCATAATCTTGTTTGCCCCCGAGCAAAAAAAGTTAAATTAGCACTAATGCAGCCGCCCGTAGGGTTCAACCTTTACTTTTGGATAGTCAAATGGTAAAATGAGTTAAGGACGGTTGATAAAAACCAAATTAGCATAACCTCATCTCGCCCGTCGCACTGACTTGACACCATTTGAATATCCGAAAGTCAAGGTCGGCGACACGGGAAATGTAATAGGCTGAAAATTTAAGAAATCAAGAGATATTATTACGAACCGGTGTCTGTTTTAAGCAGAAGGGCTCA
>CAYPDD010000114.1:0-1453 GCA_964409395.1 uncultured Candidatus Saccharibacteria bacterium
ATAAAAGAAATAAGAAACATTAAGTAGCGAACGATAAGAAGCATTGACCTAAGTGACATCATTGTAAAGAATATAATAAGGATTTCTCTTGAATGAAAATTTACATACTCAGAGAGATTATATGTTGGACAGCTACCGACAGAAGCCATAATAAGTAATAGGAAGAATACAAATGTTGAATACCTCATTACTTTTATGAAATGACGGCCAAGCAACTTCTCTAGCCCGGGGGTGTCGATGTACTCTAGCTGAGTATCCAGATACCCATTAAGTTATTTTAATTGAGTAAACTCACTATTAGTTTAATATATTGTGGAAGATCTGATGTTATCTTAATAGCAAATTTAGTTATTGATATATCATAATTATAGTATAATAAATTAAATCAAATTTAATAATTAATAGAGTAAATACATATGAACGAGTTTTTACATTATGACCCAACACTGGATAAAAAGGTTGACGAAGCGCCAGCAGATGAGGAAAAAGAAGGTGCCGTCGAGGCTTTTGGACGTAAATTAATCAAAGAAGCAAAGGTTTGCAAAGCTTTTGTTGATTACCTCGAGGCAAACCCAGGGGTTGAAATAGCTCGCTATTATCGAAACCCAGAGATTAAGAAAATTGTTGGCGATCACGGTATCAAAGTCGAATCCAGCGCCACTATGGCTCAATTTCAGGGGATAATAAATGAGGTTAACGAAGCCCGAGAGAAAATTAGTGAAGCAAAGTCCTTAGCGGTAGAAGAGTCTGAGAAAACCGGCGAAAAGTGGGAAAATATTCTCGTCAGAAATATTCTTGGTGTTGGCAAACTAGAGAATGATATTCAAATTTTACATTCTGATTTCTACTTAATGTTCCTGACCTCCGATGTACGCGATTTTATGAAGTTACAGGTTGTCGGAGATATACCAAGCGAAGGAGGGGGATACACAAATATGAGTAGCGAAACTCCGCACATTGTCATTTTTGCAGAAGGAAGTGACGATGCTACGAAAGAGCGTATTTCTCACGAAGAACAGCATGTTTACAATAGATTCGTTCTGGAAAACTCAGAGCACAAACTAGAATACAAGACAAAAAACTTGCAGGACGAAATTAAAAAAAATGGAGTTCCAACCCCAGCGAAGCTAGAAGGATTAATCACTGAAATTTTTTCAGATTTATATGTGGGAAATTCAAAAAATGAAATTTTAGCTTACTTGCGCAATAATTCCAGTAAAGAAAACCTCGCAAGCGACATCGTGGAGGTTCAAATCATGAATTACAGCGAAAAAGAGGAAGAAGAAGATGTTGCATATTTTGAAGGCTTGTTATATTTAAATAAATGGCTACCAGAAGATCCTAACTCGGACAATCCGTATGACGAACAAGTCATGGGTTTTACCGAAAATGATTATCGCAAATCTAAAGAAAAAGTCAGGGGAAGGATAGGGGATGCAGAAAGAGAACTCGC
>CAYPDD010000114.1:1463-2111 GCA_964409395.1 uncultured Candidatus Saccharibacteria bacterium
TTCTCGCAGCACTTAGTAAAACCGAGAAGCGCCAAGATGTCATCTTCATGCTTGGGCTGACTCCGATAAAAACGTGGGGTCGTCTGGCTAATGTTTTTGAAAATATTAAACAGAAAAAAGAGATGAGGCTAGAAAGCGATAGTAATGTGTATGAGGAAGTTGTCGGACGGCCTTAAAAACAAAAAAGAACCTGAAACTGGTCCAGATTCCCTTGTGGTGGACAGTCAACAAATAATTTGGAACCAATTCATTGAATTTGTGCTCGAATGGGAGCCTATTTTGAGGTATATTTACGAAAAAGATGAAGATCGAGCTCAAAAATAGATTTAGAGAATTTCGAGTGTTTTAATGCCCAGAACCTTCATAATTCGCTGAAGTTTTTCAAAAGAGAGATTTCCTTCGCCACGCTCAACTACCGCATAGTAATTTGCGTTAAGGCCTGCTTTGGTGGCGACTTCTGCCTGAGTAAGGCCGAGCTTTTCTCGAGCATTCTTTAATCTTTCACCAAGCTTTTTGCGATTTTTTTCATCATCGTTGCTAATCATGTATCGATAATAACAAATTTTGTTCAGAATGACCAGATTAAAAATTTAGGAGGATTATGTTCAATCAAACAGTAGCTTTTAGACAGTATCTAGCCAATAGAGA
>CAYPDD010000115.1:0-2074 GCA_964409395.1 uncultured Candidatus Saccharibacteria bacterium
GTTGAGTGTATTAATTAATACACACTTATTAATGGCTGCAAAAAATCATGGTGTTAAGAAATATTTTTATGCCTCAAGCGCTTGTGTTTATAACGGGAGTAAGCAGGATTCAGAAGACAATCCTGGGCTAATAGAGGAAGATGCTTATCCGGCAATGCCAGAGGATGGCTATGGGTGGGAGAAATTATTTTCCGAAAGAATGTGTCGACACTTTTACGAGGATTATGGGATTGAGACAAGCGTTGCTCGCTATCACAATGTCTACGGCCCTCTTGGCACTTGGGATGGGGGACGAGAAAAGGCACCAGCAGCTTTGGCTCGAAAGGTAGCAACCTCAAAAATTAGCAACTCTCGTTCAATAGAAATTTGGGGAGATGGGGAACAGACTAGAAGTTTCACTTACATCGATGATTGCATCAAGGGAACTTTGTTACTAATGGACAGTGAAGTTCGTGAACCGATAAATATCGGTAGTGATCAAATGGTTTCCATTAATCAGATGGTCGGAATTCTTGAAAATATAGCAGGGATTGAACTCGAGCGAGAGTACAACTTAAGCGCCCCAAAGGGGGTTAGGGGAAGAAATTCTGAGAATTCGAAGATTAGGAAACTTCTAGGCTGGGAGCCAACAATAACTTTAGAACTTGGTCTTCTTCAAACTTATAATTGGATCCATAATCAAATTATGACTCAAGCGAAGCGGTCATAAGAATGGCAGCTACTAAAAAGAATCTAGTTGTCGTAGGTTGCGGGAAACTAGGTGCTCCGCTTATTGCGTGTCTAGCTAGTGCTGGCCACAAAGTGGTCGGTATTGACATAAATAAGGAATTAATCGAGAATCTCGATTCCGGAATTGTCCCCTGGAATGAACCAGGGTTGGCTAAGTTAATCATCGAAAATAAGAAAAATATTAGCTTTCAAGGAAATTATGATGGTGCTTTCAAAAATGCGGAAGCGACGTTTATTATTGTGCCAACCCCGAGTGTTGCATCTGGAGAGTTTAGCAACAAGTTTGTTCTGGAGGCGGTAGATAAAGTTGGCCGAGAATTATCAAATACTGATCAATTAAAACATCTAATTGTGATTGTAAGTACTGTGATGCCTGGTAGCACCCAAGGAGAAATCAAAAAAACTTTATATGCTGCTGTCGGGAAGTCTACAAAGAGTATAAAGATCTGCTATTCGCCAGAATTTATTGCACTGGGAACCGTCATTAAAAATATGCAATTCCCTGATATGGTGTTAATCGGCGAAGAGGAAAAAGAATCTGGGGATTTGCTAGCTGAAATTTCACTCTCGATTGTGAAGAACCACCCAAACGTTATGCGGTTAACCATTTCAGAAGCGGAAATATGCAAAATTGCAATCAATTCCTTTGTGACTACAAAGATAAGCTTTTCAAATCAAATTTCTGAGATATGTGAGATGACACCAGGTGCATCAGCTCAAAGAGTTCTATTGGCAATCGGTGCTGATTCAAGGATTGGAAGAAGCTACCTGAGCGCTGGCACCGGATTTGGTGGCCCATGCTTTTCAAGGGATAACCGAGCATTTCGGAATTATGCCAACTCCGTAGGCGTAGATGCAGATCTTTCGATAGCAACCGACTCTATTAATGTGAGGCAAGATCAAAGAATTATTAGATTAATTGAAGGGAAAGTCAATCCTGGTTCAAAAATCTTAGTTGTTGGATTGTCCTATAAGCCAGATACTGATGTAACTGAAGAGAGTCCGGCAATTGCATTTATTGAGAAGGCTCAGCAGGCAGGTTATTTGGTAGACGCAATTGATGATCATGTGAAAAAGCTTCAAACAACCCAGCCGATTGAAATTTTTCCTGCTGATTCTTTAAAGACTGATAACTACTCAGCTGCAATACTTTTTGTACCAAGTAAAAATTATTCGGACATTCCTAGTAATTTGAATACTGAAACAAAACTTATCGATCTTTGGGGTCTTTGGGATAACACATTCAATCATGATTACACAAGGCTTGGTGACTTTTTTGAAGTTGAATAATGAAAACCTGAAACTAAAATTGGAGATAACAGGTGTGTTATCGTTCGGGCAAATA
>CAYPDD010000116.1:0-2060 GCA_964409395.1 uncultured Candidatus Saccharibacteria bacterium
TGAAGCTCGAAAATATAAATTAGGCTTAACTATTGCCAATCAATATATTAAACAAATAGATGAAGGAATTCGCGATGCTGTATTCGGTAACGTTGGTTCAATGGCAGTGTTTCGTGTGAGTGTAGATGATGCAGAATATTTGGTAAAACAATTTGAACCTGTGTTCACGGCGAAAGATATTATGAATGTGGATAACTTAAATGCATATATGAAAATCCTTTCTCAAGGAAAGCCTGTTCGTCCATTTTCTCTTTTTGAGCCGTTTCCACCAAAAGGGGATATTGGTATTGGAGATAAGTTAAAACAACTTTCGTATCTGACATACGGACAAGATAGAGCGTTTGTGGAGGATTCGATTATGGAAAAATACAATCAGGCTATATAGCGATTAGGCTCTAGGCGCTAGCTTTTAGGCACTAGCATTTCTGTAATTCCCGCACCTGTATTGTCATCCTCGCGAATGCGGGGATCCAAGTTCAAAATTTAAATTCGAAATTCGAAGTACGAAATCCGAAACAAATTCAAAAAATAAAATAATAAATTTAAAACAAATGCAGATAAATTAAATAAAAATGATATAATAAAAAAATGAGTACGATTGATCCCATCAAAGAAATAATTGAAGACTATGAAGACAAAATATCTTTATTTAAAATAGAGCGTGAGGAGGCAATTGCTAATTTTAAAAAAGTTGTACATACAAGAAAAATTGAAGATATTAAAATAAATTTAGAAGCAAATAAAATTGAGCAAGGTAAATAATATTCAAAAAAATAATGTTCTTGTAACTCGTGAAGATTTATTTGCGGGTTTACCTTTTGATGAAAGGGTAGAAGCCTGTGTAAAAATTGTAGTTGATAAATCGCGTCAATTTGTGAACGAAACCTCAATTATGTTGGACTTGGCAAGAAAAGGAGCGTCTGTGTATGTCTCCTGTGAGGCAGAAAACGATACAGACATCTGTGCCTTTTTAGCCCAATTAGATATCGAAGTAGAGCATTTAGCAAAAGAGGTAGCGGAGAAGCTCAAAAGTCTAGTCTCGACACCAATACACGAATAAATGCGAATGACACGAATAGTATTCTAATATCTTGGCTTGTCATTCCGGCGAAGGCCGGAATCCAGTCTGGAAAGTATTTGTTTTATATTTTATATTTTGAATTTAGGATTTGTTTCGGATTTCGAATTTCGTGCTTCGGATTTTACCGACTGGATTCCGGTCTTCGCCGGAATGACAGAGGGTTGGTCTGGGGTTTATTTTCTTTAAAAAAGGTGGTAGTATATCGCCATGACTACACATTTTAAAGATGAAAAAACTCTGGTTGTTATAAAGCCAGATGGCGTACAGCGTTCACTTATTGGGGAAATAATAAAACGGTTTGAAAGGGTTGGTTTGAAGCTTATTGGTTTAAAGATGATTGTTCCGACTGCAGATTTTGTTGAGACACATTATACCCTTGACCCAGAATGGCGAAGAATAACAGGTGAAAAAACTATTGCCAATTATAAAAAGAAAGGGCTGACTCCTCCAACAGAAGATCCGCTAGAGGTTACTGGAATTTTGTTAGAAAAACTAAAAGCATATTTTACATCAGGACCAGCTATTGCAATGGTTTGGCAGGGAGCGCATTCTGTTTCTATTGTTCGAAAGCTTGTTGGAAGTACAGAACCTTTAACTTCAGATGTTGGAACAATTCGAGGTGATTTTGTTCTTGATTCATATCAAATGTGTGATACCGACGGGCGCTCTGTCCGAAATCTTATTCATGCTACTGGTACAGTAGAGGAAGCTGAAAGAGAAATTAATCATTGGTTTAATGAAGGCGAAATAATAAATTACCGACTCATTCAGGAGCAGATTATGTATGATGTGAACTTGGATGGGATATTGGAGTAGTTTTTAAATTACCCCTTGATGTATATTTTTTGGAACACGAAAAAACTCTGCAAAAGTATTTTTCTACTGAAAAATCTTTTCCACATGGCTCAGACCGTCGTCTTCCGCCCTTGCGCTCAGATACCCATCTGAGCTCACTGAAAAATTTTCTGACCACACCTCG
>CAYPDD010000117.1:0-1151 GCA_964409395.1 uncultured Candidatus Saccharibacteria bacterium
GAGCCGTAATGCGGGCGACCTTGGGGCATTAGTAGATCTAATGGACCAAGGACTCCTACATGAGATCCGGACATTCGGTCAAAAATTCGGGAATAACCCGAATGAGAAGTTTCTACTCATGATTCTTGGATCGCAAGCGAAACTCGAGAATGACAATCGTGGTGTGAATGTGCGGCGCGGCCTGCGCACGCGCGTCGAGATGGGTTTATGGCCCGGCGTTGCACCACTTGGCTATTTGAACCAAGGACTCATGGATAAAAAATGTCAGGTCATAGTCGACCCCATTCGCGCTCCAGTGATCAAACAAATGTTCGAAAAACTCGCATATGAAAAATGGAGTGGGCGCAAAATTTTCAACTGGCTCAAGCACGATCTGAATTTTCATACTCGAGGCAACAAGTCGTTGACTTTGGCTGGTGTATACCGTGTGTTGGATCATTCATTTTATTACGGCATGTTCGAGCGGCCGATCAAAAGTGGAAACTGGTATCAAGGTAAGCATGTGCCCATCATCACAAAAGAATTGTTTGATCTCGGTCAAACACAACTTAAGCGCGACCAAATTGTACGCGAGAATAAAGAATTCGCATTCACTAAATTATTCACATGTGGACTCTGTGGTTCCGGCATCACTGCGGAAGATAAATACAAAAAATTAGTCGATGGCACGTCGGCCCACTACGTTTATTACGGCTGCACGCGGGGCAGGGATCGAGACTGTAAGAATCAATATATCCGTGAGGAAGAGTTGATTGCCGAGCTCGTGAAGCTACTCGACAAGATTAGCATCAATGAGCTTGGCATGCGTCATAAACTTGAAGATGAGATAAAACGGTTCAACCACTTTCAAAAAGTCGTTCTCGGGTCTGACGGTAAGCAAGAATTGAACGATGCCGATGTGAATATCCGAACGTATGCAAAATACTTATTGCGTCAGGGCAGTATGTCAGAAAAGCGAGAATTGCTTGGAAATTTAAGGAGCAGGCTGATTTATTTGGATAAAAAAGTAAACTTAGTAGACGCCCAATTTTAGCAGCAAGTAAATTTATTTTTTCAAGCGATGATTGACTTTTTTAGTCTTACTTTTTCTCGTAGCCGGTGTAAAACAATCAAGAACTATTACAGAGACATTTGGAATTTTAGCAAAAATT
>CAYPDD010000117.1:1161-1996 GCA_964409395.1 uncultured Candidatus Saccharibacteria bacterium
GCTGGTTAGATTTTCTCCAGCTTGATTACCTATTAAAATATTTTTATTACCTGTATCGTCCATAATCAAAAATATACCATGAGACGCACCAAATCCATTCATATAATCAACCATACTTGCATACGACTCTGATTTTTCAGGGTTAGACATTTTTATATCTGAGTTAGATCCTAATTTCAATTCCAATATTATCGGGCCAACAAAACCGTATCTCACTATAAAATCAGTCCTCTTGCCACTGAGCAACTGCTCTTCTCTGGCCAAATCAATTTTGAACCCTCTTCCTATACAAATATTACTGACTTCAGATTTAATTGTCATTTGAACAAGTTTTTCGTACTCCTTATTTTTCTTATATTTTTTCTTTGAAACAATTATATTATAAGCTCCTTCATACTCGACCCACCGACGAAGATCGGTTCTGATAACATCTTGAATATTTTGGAGTAACTCAGTCGAATTAGTAATTTTTTTATCACCAAAATTTTGCGCTTCGTTATACTTACGAATTGCCTCAGAAAAATTTTTAGGTCTACCAATGTATGATAGATAAGAGCGACGTAATCGAGACATTCCTGATGCCAGCCAGTTAGCGCCGTCTCTATCTTTTAATAAAACTATGCGCTCTTCTAAAGATTTGAGTGGCTCATAGGTTTTGTACTCTTTGAGATTTTCAAAATATGAATATACAATGTTCCACATATATTGCGCATATGGTTCAAACTCTTTTCCACGACCCCATACTTCGATTGCGCTATCTAACATGTCTAAATATTTTTTTTCAGAACCCTTCCTTTGAATTGGCCGGCATAATTAATGGCCGCACCTTTGGCTT
>CAYPDD010000118.1:0-1993 GCA_964409395.1 uncultured Candidatus Saccharibacteria bacterium
TATGACCACGAAGAAAATGATGCTCTCTGGCAAAAATCAGCCGACCAAATTAACTGCAAACTTTAAAAGAGGATAATATGAAAAACGCTTCAGACGAAGAGATGCTAGAAAGATCCTGTAAGCCAAATGATCCGATTGATTATAAGCCCTTCAGTTTCAAAAAATTATTTTCCAGTTTCGATAACGCCGTCAGAGGTGTAATTTTTCTTTTGAAATCGGAACAAAATGCTCGAGTCCATGCAATTGCCACTATTTTAGTCGGTGTAACTGCTTATATTCTCGAGGTTTCTAGGCTGGAGGCTGCAATATTATTTATGGCTGTTATTCTTGTTTTTGCCATCGAAATTATAAACACTGCAATCGAAAAGGTTTTTGACCTTCTACATCCTGAAAATCACTGCCTGATAAGGGCTGTGAAAGATGCAATGGCTGGTGCCGTCTTAATTAGCGCGATCATTGCAGTCGTTGTTGCGATTCTGGTTTTCCTGCCTCACGCAAAAGAATTATTCTTTTAGTCTTGCAGAGTAGTCAGCTTTAAGATAAAATTTACTTTATAGAAAAGTCATTTTTTGGGAGGGACAGTGCGAGATTCCAACATTTCAGTCGGTATAGATATCGGAAATACAAAAGTCGTCACCTGCGTTGGCAAGATTGAGAATGGTTCAATCGACATTATTGGTGTGGGCAAAAGTGAAAATCAGGGTATACGAAAAGGGGTAATCGTTGACATAGAGGAAACAGTCTCCGCTATCTCCGCCTCCTTAAATGAAGCGGAAAGAATGGCTGGCTTCGCTATAACTAGCGCAACCCTTGGTATCTCCGGTCCTTTTATCGAATCAGAGCAAAGTAGGGGTGTTATCGCTGTTTCTAGACAAGATGGCGAGATAGTCGCTGAAGATATGATGCGCGTAAATGAAGCTGCACGAGCAATTCCTAGTCGCCCAAATCGCGAAGTGCTTCATGTACTACCAATGAATTTTATTATAGATGGCAACGAAATAGTAAAAGATCCTATTGGCATGACTGGCATCAGATTAGAAGTAATCTCGAATATCATTTCAGCTTCTTCAAATGCGGTTAAATCTCTGCTTCGATCAGTTGAACAAGCCGGAATCGCAAACACCGAATTAGTTTTTTCACCCTTAGCTGCGGCAAAAGTTTTACTTACCAAAAGACAGATGGATATTGGTGTAATGCTAATTGATATTGGCGCTGCCACTACTTCTTATGCAGTTTATGAAGAGGGGGAACTAATAACTTGTGGCGTTGTGCCTGTTGGCTCAATGCATATTACAAATGACATCGCTATCGGCCTTAGAACTAATATTGATCTAGCTGAGATTATCAAAACAAAATATGGCTATGCTCTTCCTGACAAAATTGGTGAAAAAGAAGAACTAGATCTCTCAAAAATAGATAAAAATGAAGATGGAAAAGTAAGCCTTCGATACGTCGCTGAAATTATTGAAGCTCGTCTCAATGAAATATTTTCACTCATAAAAGATAATCTTACCCGTCTAGATTGTAATGTTGCTCTACCTGCTGGTGTTATTATCACCGGTGGCGGCTCAAAGATAGAAGGTATTATCGAAATGACCAAGGAAACGATGCGATTGCCGGCCGCTTATGGCAAACCATCTGTTGAGATCTCAGGTCTTATTGACAAGTTGGATGATCCGATATATTCTACAAGCATAGGTTTGATGTATTGGGGCAAAGACAACGGAAATGCACCCTCTACATTAAATTTTGACATACCAGGAATTAACAAAATTGTTGGTAAATTCAAGTCTGCATTTAAAAATTTTATACCATAAAAAGTATTAAGTATTCATACCATAAGGATCAGCATGATTGAAAAGAATTCGGAATTAGCCAACTTTGCTAATATTAAAGTTATTGGCGTTGGCGGCTCTGGAGGGAGCGCGGTTACTCGAATGATAAATTCGAAGCTGCGTGGTATTGAATTTATTGCTATTAATACAGATTCTCA
>CAYPDD010000119.1:0-1970 GCA_964409395.1 uncultured Candidatus Saccharibacteria bacterium
AAAATTTTTAATTGTTCAATTGTAAGCGCCGTGCCAGAGGTAGCAACCACATTGCGAAAATTGGCTTGATAACAGGAGACAACATCCATATTCCCTTCAACCATTATGGCCAGATCTTTTTCTCGAATGGCTAACTTGGCTTTATCTAAACCATAGATTGTTTTGCCTTTCACATAGATTGATGATTCCGCTGAATTGATATATTTAGCTTGCTTGCCATCATCTTGAAGAACTCGGGAGGTGAAAGCGATTGTATTGCCCATAATATTATTGATCGGGAACATAATTCGCCCACGAAAACGATCAAATATTTTTCCTCGCTCGCTTCGGGTAGCAATACCTGCCTCTAATATTTCCTCGTCAGTGTAACCTTTTTTGTTTAGATATTTAATCGTAAAATCCCATGAATCTGGCGCGTAGCCAATCTCAAAATTTTTGATTGTCTCGAGTGTTAATCCACTTTTCTCAAGATATTTTCTGGCATTCTCAGCGTTTTTGTCACTCACTAAAATATAATGATAAACTTTCTTGGCCCATTCATTTATCTCAAAAGTTCTGGTTTTTTTGTCAGCCTTATATTCTTTGTCACCAAATTTTACTGATTGGGTTTTCAGCTCTACCCCTGCCTTTTCGGCGAGAAGTTTTAAGGCATTATAAAAATCCAAACCCTCTATTTTTTCAACAAAGGTGATAACATCTCCGCCCTCACCGCAACCAAAACATTTAAAGCTTTGGCGTTCCGGTGAAATCATTAAGGATGGAGATTTTTCGTTATGAAAAGGACAATTTGTCTTGAAATTAGCCCCCGCCTTTTTCAACGTCAAATAAGTAGAGATAATCTCTACAATATCCACCCTCTCTTTAACTTCTTGTACCTGATCAATCATGATAAATACGAAATACTAAATAATACAAAATTTACCAAAATCATATAATGTTGACTATTCTTTTGACCCTCGCACCATCTTTTGTGAAACGAATGATCAAACCCAACTTATAGTTACTCGATTTTAAATAATCTGAGAGCTGATTGCAAGCTTGAATGTAATTTAAGCTACCCTTCTTCAACTCCACTACAACTTTGTCATCAACCATAAAGTCAAAAAAGTTTTTGCCTATCACTTTTTTATTAATTTTGACCGGATAGTACAATTCCCTTGAAAAAGAAATGTTCTCTCGCTTTAATAGTTCTTCAAAAGCATTGCCATATACCTTTTCCTTCAATTCTCCACCTAAGGTTGAGTAAATCTCGAAAGCCAAACCTGCCAACTTATAAGAAAGATCTTTGTATATTAAATCGGCCATTAGCCCCTTTCGTAACTTTAGTATTTTTTGTATTTCGTATTAAGAGCAATCTGTCATTTGTAGATTCTCTTCATTAGTGGATTTAATTGAGTCACAACTTCATAGTTTGAGGTTTCAGTCAGTAAGGCTATTTCGTCAGCAGTAATTTCTCCCCCTCCGTCTTGACCGATTAAGGTGACTTCGTCGCCAGTTTTTACATTTGGGATTTTAGTCACATCAACAATAATCATATCCATCGTTACTCGTCCAAGCACTTTTGCTCGTTGACCATCGATTAGGACCGAACCGATGCTCGATAAAGATCTTCTAAAACCATTCCAGTAGCCAATTGGTAAAATAGCAATTTTTGAGTCGCAAGGCAATTTCTCAGTCAGATCATAGCTGATTCGCTCTCCAGCTTTAATGTTTTTAACTTCAGCTACAACAGTTTTCCATGATAGAGCTGGTTTTAGAATAATTTTACTTTCGCAATAAGCTTTTGCTTCCTTCGAAGTCCAAAGCCCATAAAGACCGATGCCAATTCGTACCATATCAAAGTGAGAATGCGGGAAAAGTAATGTGCCTGAGGTAGCAGCAGCGTGACGAATTAGATTATCACCAAAGTATTTTTTGGCGATTTGGCAAGCCTCCTCAAATTGTTTGATTTGAGCATTTGTATCAGCTGG
>CAYPDD010000120.1:0-1929 GCA_964409395.1 uncultured Candidatus Saccharibacteria bacterium
TTACTCCAAGTCACATAGGTAGATCCCATCAATCTTTTCAGTTCTTTCCGGGCAATAAACCATTTACTCCCCGGATAACGATAACAATTCTGGAGTAACCATTCGCACCCTAGCCACGTCTTGCCTCCGCCAGCTCCGCCACCAATTCGTTCCGTTGTCGTTATAACTGTTCCGGAGTTATTTATTAAAACTTTTAGTACGGGGTTGCTAAAAACGAGACCCAAAATAATACCAGCGATACTACTGGTTAGCGTTAAAACGAGGGATTCGACTGTAAACATAGCCATGATCCCGGCGTTTGAGGAGCCGATAGCCTTTAAGACACCTATTTCTCGACGACGTTCTCGAACAATCATTACCATGGTAAGGAGAATGATGATCGAGCCAGCAACTAATGAGCCAATTAAACTATAAAGTGAAACTGTTTTAATGTTCTCAAGGGGTTTTATTGCCTCGGCCGAATTATCTTGTTGGGAGGTGACATCAGCTTTATCACCAAGTTTTGTTTTGATTTCATTTTGTAGAGTAGCTATCGAATCAATCGAATCAGCTTTAACTATCATGGAGGTAATTTGGTCTGTTTGGGCTGATAGTTTTTGAAGGGTGGCAATCGGCATAACGATAGTGGCATCGGCAAATTTATTGCCAGCATCGAAAATACCAACTACTTTTATATCCTGTGAAAAGGCCTTGAAAGTTCCGCCCACTACAAGATTATTCTTAGCAGCTAATTCTGTGCCGATCATAGCGATGTTTTCGCTGGAAGTGGCATCTATGTTGGCGCCAGAGGTTAGATCAAATTTACTAGCATTTAGGCTAGCAGTCGAGGATAGATCGTTTGTGCCCGTAACCATAATTGGCATAGCGATATTTTGCGGAGCTCTTTGAGCAGTATTAGTATTGCTGTTTTGTCTATTTTGACGATTTTGCTGACGTTGTCCAAACGAACCAGGTTAGACTGCCGAAACCAAATTTGTATCTTCGGTGGTTAATCTATCCGAAACCGTTTTGACGACTTTATTAACATGAGAGAGTGTTGCTAGTGATGTTGCATCAGCCTCTGTTAAGGCCTCTCCACCGCCCTCAAAACCCCTTACTCCAGCTGGAGCTATTGTAATATTGTTGCCGATCGAACTTTTGACACTAGTAATTTTCGATTGAACTGTCTTCATCGCCATCAGCATAATGAGAGCCATGCTGATACTAACAGCTAAAATAAAGATAATTGAGGTGGTCCTGATACCGTTTCGAAAGGCATTTTTGAATCCGCGACTAATCACACCCATGATAGATCCTCCGATCTTAAATTTTTTTATAAATTGATTACCTTTTTATCATACCAAGTTATTTCTGAGAAACAGCTTAAGCAAAAACCCTCCGAGGGTGTGGAGGGTTTTTGCGATCTTCTTACGTCTTATTTTAATTTATCTAGTTTTCTTGGCTTGAAATTACTCACTTTTTATTTGTCCGCCTCCTTAATTATTAGTCTTTAGATGTCGACCAATATTTATAATAAAGGAGTGGTCTGAGAAATAGCTTAAAAACATAAAAACTACCTATTTATCATATTTTTCAACGAATTTCTTGATATCATCGATATTTTCTAGCACCATTTTGGCTTTTTTTACACCAAATTGAAAAGGATATTGATCTTCCTCGCTATTTTTTAGCACGATCATTTTGTTGCCTTTGAATTCTGACTCTTCAACAATTGCCATTAAGCCTCCTATTTAATTTAAATATAACTAATGTATTATAACTTGATTTTTTATTTTTATAAATATTCTGTTGATAAAAATAAAACAGGGTATGGCCAAAATAAACCTTACCCTGTATGAAATTAACCTTTTATCGCTGAGCATCCTTCGCAAAACAATAAAAAGAGTCTGAATAACGGTCGCCACGCGCCCGTCAGGTAGACGATGAGAA
>CAYPDD010000121.1:0-1922 GCA_964409395.1 uncultured Candidatus Saccharibacteria bacterium
CATCACTTCGGTCCAGGCCGTGTATGTACCTGCTGACGATTTGACCGACCCAGCCCCAGCTACCACCTTTGCTCACCTTGATTCAACTATCGTGTTAGAGAGAAGTTTGGCTGAGCTCGGTATCTATCCTGCTGTCGATCCGCTTTCCTCTACCTCTGCTATCCTTGACCCAAATGTTGTTGGCGTTGAGCACTACACCGTCGCTCGTGAAGTCCAAAGGCTGTTACAGAGATATAAAGATTTACAAGACATTATCGCGATTCTCGGCATGGAAGAGCTCTCCGACGATGATAAATTGACTGTTTCAAGAGCTCGAAAAATCCAGCGTTTCCTCTCCCAGCCATTCCACGTTGCTGAAGTTTTCTCCGGTATTCCTGGTGTTTATGTCTCACTTGCAGATACCATCAAAGGCTTCAAAGAAATTTTCGATGGCAAACATGATGATAAGGCAGAAACAGAATTCTATATGAAAGGCTCAATCGACGAGGTCGGAAAGAAATAAAATATTCTAAAAAATATGAATAAATTCAAACTAAAAATTATTGCGCCTGACGGTGTCAAGTATGAAGAAGAAGCCACTGAGATCAATCTGCCAACGGTAGATGGTCATATTGCGGTACTGCCAAATCATATGCCATTAATCACCCTCTTAAAATCAGGTGAAATTGTTATAAAGAATGGCAATACAATACATAATCTAGCAACCGATGGCGGTATCGTCGAAATTTCTAATAACATTGTAAAAATATTGGCCGATACTGCTGAAGACGTCGGCTCTCTTGACGAGCTCAAAATTTCTGAGGCCAAGAAAATCGCCGAGCAGAGACTTGCTAATGCTAAAGATGGCGTGGAGTTCGCCGAAGCCTCCGCTATGCTCGAAAAACAGATCACCAAACTAAATCTCCTAGCCAAACGCAAAAGAAAATATCAATAAATAAATATTTTCTATTTTACCGTGACACTTTTAGCTAAATTTCTTGGCTTGTCTGGATCAAGCTTCTTTTCGAGTGCAATATAATAAGCCAAGATTTGGCCGTATAAAATCGCTGAGATACCAGTGTAGATGCCATGGTCTGAGACCGGGAGATAAATATCAAAAACACTATTATTTTTATATGAAATTCCAATGACCTCCGCTCCTCGCGCCTTCACCTCCATCGCATTTGAGATTATTTCTCTCTCCGAGCCATCCTTGGCCACAAAGACCAAAACAGGCACTCCGGGCTCTATGAGGGCGATTGGGCCATGTTTCAAATCGCCACCGGCATAGCCTTCAGCATGGATATAGGAAACTTCCTTGATCTTGAGACACGCCTCCAAAGAAGTCGGATAATTTATCCCCCGACCAATTGCATAGATATTTGGTGAGTTTGATAATTTTTTGGCAATCTTTTTAATTTTACTAAGATTCTTCTTTGCTAAAATATTCTCAATATCCTGTTTGAGAGAGCGTAGAACCTTTTTGCCCTCTTTTATTCTGTCATTTAATGCATAAGACAGCATTACAAACATACCAAGTTGAGAAACGTAAGCCTTGGTCGAAAGAACACAAATCTCTGGACCTGCCTTGGTCATTATTGAAAAATCAGCCACTCTCATTAGAGTCGAACCCATTACATTCACCAATGCCAATATCTTAGCCCCACCAGCTTTTGCAATTTTTACAGCCTCCAAGACATCCGCCGTTTCGCCACTCTGGGAAACGGTAATAACGAGATCATTTTGGGTCACAAATTGAGCAAAATATGGAAACTCCGCGGCTGAGATAGGCCTTAAATTAATGCCATTATTTTTTGCAAAAATATAGCTGCCATACATTGCCGCATGGAGTGCCGTACCGCAAGCAACCACATAGATAGTTTTGGCCTTTCTAATCATCGCGATGGCCTGATCAAGATCAGCCTCGGCTGTGGCAATTGTTT
>CAYPDD010000122.1:0-1908 GCA_964409395.1 uncultured Candidatus Saccharibacteria bacterium
AAACGTATCACTAACCTAGAGCTTGCAAAGACTTAAAAATATCGTCGCAGTATAGATGATTTTTTGTTTACATTATTTTGCAATAATGGTATATTATAATTAATTAAATCTAATCCGTTGATGGGAGTACCGCCCCGGAGGTTTAGCGCAAACTCAAGCGAATGAGCAATTAAGACCATATCGAGATGGAACCTTCCGAATTGTTCGGGATCTCGAGCCACGGGTCTTTTTATTTTGTATAAAAATATTAAATAAAAGGGAGATAGATGACAGAAAAAAATGATATCGAGAAAGTTAGACATTCGCTAAGCCATATTTTGACTGCTGCTGTAGTTGAGATGTTCCCGGAGGCGAAGCTTGGTGTTGGGCCAGCCATAGAAAATGGTTTTTACTACGATTTTGATTTGCCCAGAACACTTATTCCTGAGGATCTGCCGATTCTAGAGGATAAAATGAAAAAAATAATTGCTGGTGATTTTGTCTTTGAATCGAAGAAAGAGCCGAAAGATAAAACTATCAGTTTTTTTGGAAAAATTGGTCAATCTTACAAAAAAGAGTTAGCTGAGAAGATTGAAGATAAAGATATGACGATTTATGACATAAAGGATGAAAAATCTGGCAAAGTCATTTTTGCCGATCTTTGCGCTGGACCTCATATCGAATCGACAAAAGACCTGAAAAATATTGGCTGGAAATTGGATAAAATTGCTGGGGCATATTGGCTTGGCAACGAGAAAAATAAGATGTTACAACGCATCTATGGTCTTGCTTTTGAGTCCAGAGATGAACTTAAAAAGTATGAACAAATGATGATCGAGGCAGCCAAACATGATCACAAGAAATTAGGCAAAGAGTTAGACCTATTCTCGTTTCATCCCGAAGCTCCAGGTATGCCATTTTGGCATGAAAAAGGTATGGCCATCTGGAATCAGCTTGAAAAGCTTGGCAAATCAATCCGCAAAAAATATGGTTATATTGAAATAAAAACTCCGCTATTAGCCAAAAATAGTTTGTGGATAGCTTCCGGACATTGGGACCATTACCAAGACGGGATGTTTACTTTCAACGTTGGTGACGACATTTATGGTCTAAAGCCGATGGATTGTCCTTTCAATATTAAAATCTATCAGACAAAACAGCGCTCTTACCGAGATTTACCAATTCGTTATACCGAAATCGGTCGCAATCATCGTAAGGAGCAGTCAGGCGAATTAAATGGCCTTTTGCGAGTTCAGGAGATTACTCAGGATGACTCACACATTTTCTTGAAAGAGGATCAGGTTGCAGGGGAGATCTCTAATTTGCTTAAAATGGTTAAAGAATTCTATAGCAAATTAAAGATTGAGCCAGAATTTTTCCTCTCGACTCGACCAGACGATGGCTTCATCGGTGAAATTGCCACTTGGGATAAGGCAGAAGATGATTTGCGAAATGCGCTCAAATCAGAGGGCATCAAATATGAGCTAAAAGACAAAGATGGTGCATTTTATGGTCCAAAAATCGACGTTAATATCAAAGACGTTTTTGGTCGTTCATGGCAGTTGGCTACTATCCAGCTTGATTTTCAATTACCTGGGCGTTTCAATTGCGAATACATTGATGAAAACGGCGAGAAAAAGACCCCTGTTCTAATTCACGCGGCTGCTTTTGGCTCATTTGAACGTATGATTGGTATTTTGGTTGAGCATTTTGGCGGTGTTTTCCCAACATGGCTTGCACCAATACAAGCACAGATACTACCAATTGCCGATAGACATTTGGAATATGCCGAAAAGATCAAAAAAGAATTACAAGATGAAGGTATAAGGGTTTCTGTCGATGATCGGACTGAGTCAATCGGTAAAAAAATTCGTGAAGCCGAAATGCAAAAAATTCCTTTTATGCTGATTATCGGTGACAAAGAAATCG
>CAYPDD010000123.1:0-701 GCA_964409395.1 uncultured Candidatus Saccharibacteria bacterium
TTGCTGAAATGGATGGCGAAGAGCCCGATGATTTCTGGCAAGATTCAATCGGCAAAGAACTAAGAGAGTTGCTAATTAAATAAAATAATTCCCAAAACTATAGCTATCCTTAAAAAAGATAGGTGAACAAAAACCTATCCGTGTTTGATATTGTCTATGCTTTCTGCTAAAACACACTTATGCTGAAAGGCTAAAAATCTTTTTTTGGGGGTAAAATTAGATGAGAAAAAAACCAAACGATGGTTTGGCAAATGTCTCTGGAGTCAATTATGGCTCCCTCGATCAATTCAAGAAAGCAGCCCGAGAGGGCGCTTTATCAACGGAGATTAATCTTTCTCTCTATCACAATTCAGTAGTAGTACCAGGTTGCAGGGGGCAAAGTGCCTTCCTGATAGATACCACTATTGAAATGACAAGTATAGCCGCTGCTCTTGTGCTTAGAACTGGTGGAACACCGGAAGGCATCGGCACAAAACCGCTTGTTGCACAGGCGTGGCAAAAGTTGACAGGTGACTATCTACCATGGCGAAACATTGGTCTGTCCAGTGTGGCTGTCATGGTAAATGATGCCGCGACCATGGGACTTTTCGTCACTATTGTCGAGATGCATCTTGCGGTAAATGACGGAAAATGGTTTAAGGATGCAAACCGTGCGAAGTCCTTTTTAGAAGGATACTTAGACGGTGTAAATTTCTCACGAG
>CAYPDD010000123.1:711-1898 GCA_964409395.1 uncultured Candidatus Saccharibacteria bacterium
ATTGTCCCTGGGGCAATTGAAATTTCTGGTGGTGTACACGGCTACTGCGATGGCAATTCTGTTACTGGAATTATCAAACCAGGACAATCGATCGTGATGTTTAAATCATCAGGCATTCATGACAACGGTCTAACGAAAGCTCGAGGTGTAGCCAAAAAAATCACTGATGGATATCTCCACACTTTGCCTGATGCCCGACGTTATGGCAAAGCCCTGCTGGAACCAACATTTATCTATCTACCGATTATTGAAGATCTGTTATTGGCAGGAATAGCTCTAAGCGGAGTAATAAATATCTCCGGTCATGGCTTAAGGAAATTAGCCCGTTATGGTGGCGATCTGACTTATGTCATTGATAAATTGTATCCAGTCCCAGATGAGCTGGCGCTGATTGCCTCAGTAGAAGACATGACGCCAAAACAAGCCTATGCGGCGTTTAATATGGGTAATGGATACGCGGTTATTGTTGATAATGAAGACGTCGAAGTAGTCTGCAGAACAGCCGCAACACATAACATTGAAGCCATGTTAGCCGGTCACATTGAGGCTGGCAACGAACCAAAAGTCGTACTCGACCCAATTGGTGTCGACTATGACAAACTTTGGGAAGACTAAATTAGTAATTCGGTAAAAATGATGAACTCCGAATTTTATTCAAACAGCCACTGCGGACGCGGTGGCTGACTTTTTATTAAGAGTCAAAAAATATTTTCTAAAATTTATTATTGGGGGTTTCGTCTGCCTCGATGAAGAGGCAGACTGAAATAACACCATCGAAATAAATGGTTATTCAGGAAAGAGTATCTTCCTGCCGTTTACTACGATAGTTTGATCTTGAGGAGTTTCTGGCTCCTCAGTATCAGGTGGCGCACATTCTGCATGAATCTCCATCATACGATCTCTCGATTTAATAGAGTGAGCTTGTCCGCAGAGCTGCCTAAAAAGCTCCAAGAAATTTGCGGAGTTGTCGGGGTTAGCCAAGATAGAACTTTTGAAATTATCAAATTCCTTTTCGGTCATAGTACCGAGACTCTCTATGCCACGTCCCATGGCAGTAAGCGACATATTCTTCGACATAAGTTTGCTCCTTTGTCTCGAAATTGCGTGACTTTGTTATATCCGAATTTCTCTTTTCTGACAATAGTTTATTTTAATTTAAACTTCTTTTTTTATCCGTGTTGTTGTGT
>CAYPDD010000124.1:0-1877 GCA_964409395.1 uncultured Candidatus Saccharibacteria bacterium
CGCTGGCGCAATAGTGATATTGGCTTTTGCGGCTCTTTCGCTTTGTGGCATCAATATTCCTCTTACCACTTCGCTCTCCGGTCAAGGGGCACTAGAAAGCGTCCACTATGTTGGCAACAGTACTATCCCTCGGCTCCAATCCATTCTGGCTGGTCCAAACGCCCTTGGTCTTTATCTGCTGGCTATCCTTGGTCTTGTGGCAGCAAATCTCAAAGAGAAAAAATCAATCCGTGTATTGCTTTGGCCGGTCGTCCTCATCCTTTTCCTAACTTTCTCTCGCAGTGCCTTTATCGGTGCTCTGGTTGTTGCTCTATTAACAATCTTCTTGGCGCTTAAAGACAAAATTGGTGCACTCAAATCAGCGCTAGCCGTCATTGGTATTTCAATAGTAATTGCCCTGGCCGGTTTCATCGCTTACAAAAGTCCATCGTTACAAAATTATTTTACTCATGATAATTCCTCTTCACTTCGCTACGAGCAGTATCAGCGAATTTGGGAGACCAAGAGCGAAATTGGTCTTTTGGGTCGCGGTTCTGGCACGGCTGGTCCATCGTCGCAATCTCGACTCGATGGGGGAGTAAACCATTGGACGGAAAATATTTATCTCGATATCTTCGAGGAGCTCGGGTTTATCGGTTTATCTTTGTATTTGGTTTTAATTGGTGCCCTAATCTATTCCACTTATAAGCGGGGGAACAAGAGCGCATTTCTAATTCTGACTGCTTTCGCGGTTACTGGTATTTTCATCAACTATTACACTGGCCAAGTCGGTATCTTTCTGATGTGGCTGACGGCCGTTTTGGCATTAAATGATAAGGGCAAAGATGACAGCAAAGAGTAAAAGAATTTTAATCGATGGGCGTTTTGTTGGCGTTGGCGAATCAATTTCTCGCTATACTTTAGAGACATTGAAAGGCATCCTGAAATTGGATCAGACAAATCAATATACTCTATTAATTCGGCCACAGGGCGAGCGGGCGCTTGAGCGTTATCCGGAAATTGTCAGCGCGCCAAATCTCAAGATTGATATTTTGGAAATTCCGCACTATTCCTTGGCAGAGCAGACCAAGCTTTTGCAGTATTTGAATAAGGAAAAATATGACTTGGTTCATTTTACTCAGTTTAATCACCCCATCTTTTATCGAGGGGATTATGTTACGACGATTCATGATTTGACGCTTGTCGGTCATCTTCATTATTTTAATTTTATGAAACAATTGGCTTATAACATGGTGATGAAATCAGCCGCTCGCGACTCCAAAAAGGTGATTGCTATCTCTCAAACATCGATGGACGATGTAATCGAGTTTTTTGGCACGCCAAAGAAGAAATTTGAGATCATTTATCACGGTATTGATCACAAAAATTATAATGCTGAGGTTAAAAATAAGCAGGCTGAAATTAAAAAATTCAAAGAAAAATATGGCATTCAAGGCGACTACATTCTCTACACTGGGATGTGGAAAAAACACAAGAATCTCATTCGACTTTTTCAAGCCTTTGAACAATTTAAGAAAGATACTGGCAATCCAATCCAGCTCGTCCTGACCGGTAAGATTGATAAAAATGAGCCAGAAGTCATCGCCGAGATGGAAATGGTCAATAAGAGTCTGTTGTCTGTTGTCGGTCGTCAATCGTCTATCCAAACCACTGGTTTCATTGACGAAGAAGAGTTACCGATTGCTTATGCAGGGGCCCAAATGTATGTTATCCCATCTCTTTCCGAGGGTTTTGGTTGGCCTCCACTCGAGGCAATGGCCTGTGTCACGCCAGTTATTTCTTCGAATATTTCCTGTATGCCCGAGATATTAGGTGATGCGCCATATTACTTTGACCCCTATAATATTGAAGATATGACGAAAGCTATTTCAACCGTG
>CAYPDD010000125.1:0-1841 GCA_964409395.1 uncultured Candidatus Saccharibacteria bacterium
TTTTGTCACTTTCTTCCTTGGGGTCGAATTTCTCAAACGTATAGAATAGTACCACTTACTATAGGCAAAGTCAATAGGTAGGCGCTTTTAAGTGCCTACCTATTTTTATCAAGATCTTTGAAATAATTTGCTACTTTAACTGTGCGTCAAGCTTAGATTCTAACTCTGCTTGGGATCTCATACCAACCATAGTTTCAATGGCTTTGCCCTTATTGAAAATCACAAACGTCGGTACACTCATAATGCCGAGGTCAAGAGCGGTGTCTCGTAATTTATCGATATCAACTTTTATAACTTCAACTTTATCGATATTCTTATAATCTTTGACTAAGTCATCCAAGATTGGACCCATCATCTGACATGGCCCACACCACTCTGCGTAAAAGTCAGCCAAGACTGGCTTGTCCCCTTTTACGATTTTTTCAAATGCATCCCCGTTCTCTGGATGTTTTATTTTTTCTCCCATATCACTCCTTTTTTATTATATTACAATGTAATGTTTTTTATTCTTTTCGGGTCAACTTTTCAGCCTCTTTTTGAAACTTAGAAGCGCTACCAAAGCTCTTATAGACTGACAGGAAGCGCAAATAAGCGACTTCATCGACTTCTTTTAATCTCTCTATGACAAATTTGCCGATCTGTTTGCTGGTGATATATTTAGTTTTTAACTTGGTGATATCGTGCGCAATATTATCAATTGTACCCTCTATCTGATTACAAGATATTGGCCTTTTCTCTAGGGCAAGACGGATGCCACGAGCAAGCTTCTCACGATCATAATCTTCTGAGATACCATTTCTCTTTATGACTTTGAGGCGTGGAGATTCGATTCTCTCATAAGTAGTGAAACGATAAAGGCAACGCAGGCACTCTCGGCGTCGTCGAATCAAGCGACTATCGTCGCGTGAATCAAGTACCTTGGTATCAGATTTTTTACATTCAGGACAAAGCATATTATCGCCTTAGCTCAAATTTATAATTACCAATTCATATCTTATAACTACAAGATGTAGTAGTCAATAATAAAAGAAACCCATATGTGGGTTTCTTTTATGTGAGTATACATTTTTAGAAAATTATTTCAATTTGCGTCGGATGAAAGCGGGTACTTCGAGCTCATCTTCGTCATTTTCCTCTTCTACAACTCTTTGCTCCATAATTCTCGGAGGTTCTGGTTCTGAGAAAAAGGAAGCGCGTTCATTTCGTCGAAGTATTTGAGATGAAGGAATGCTTGATACGGGAGTTTCGGTTGGTGAAAATAGTTTTTTCTGAGTCCTGTTTTGTTCTGATTCAAAGCCAGTCGCAATTACAGTAATTTTGACCTCGCCTTGCATCGCTTCATCGATGATAGCACCAAAGATGATATTAGCATCAGCATCAGCAGCTTCAGTTATGGCTTTTGCTGCTTCATCAATTTCGTACATGCCTAGGTCTGGTCCGCCAGTAATATTGAATAGAATACCTTTTGCGCCGTCGATAGAAAGCTCAAGGAGTGGAGAGTCAATTGCAGCGCGGGCTGCTTCGATTGCTCTATTGTCGCCTGTGCCGTGGCCAATACCCATCAGTGCGCTACCAGCGTCTGACATGATGGCTTTTACATCAGCGAAGTCAACATTTATAAGACCGTGATAGATGATTAAATCGGCGATACCCTGAACGCCCTGTCTTAAAACATCATCAACTATGCCAAAGGCGTCAAAAAGTGAAGTTTTCTTATCAATTACCTGAAGAAGTCTATCATTTGGAATAGTAATAAGTGTGTCAACTTTTTCTTTCATTTCAGCAATACCGAGTTCAGCAATTTTCTTTCGGCGTAGGCCTTCGAAAGTGAAAGGTTTAGT
>CAYPDD010000126.1:0-1777 GCA_964409395.1 uncultured Candidatus Saccharibacteria bacterium
AAGATCACTGCCAGAATAGTAGTGATCGATATCGTTCTGAAGACCAACAAAATGGAAGTTTTGTTCACAACCAGTTATCAATATCTTAGCTTTAAGCGTATCGTAAAGTTCAGCTTCGTAATGGCCTACCCACAAGAAATGAATATTTTTGTTACGTAAAATAGATGTAATGCCGGTGTCGACAAATAAATCAATCCCCTTCCTTAAATCACCATAAGCTAGATTCAAGACAATCTTAGCCTCTTCACTAACTTGCAATTCTTTGATCAGTTTGCGTCTAGCCTCTAGTTTATTATACTTGTAGCGGTTCTGGCGAAAGAGACCCTGGGGGTGAATTGATATTTTAGCAGGATCAACATTGCTAAACCCTAGAAAATCCTGCTTAACAACTTCCGCCGGAAATACGATGGACTTGGCATGCTTAGATATCTTAGTTATCGAGTCCGCGAGTTGATAATGATTTATGGCTGACTTCATTTCGTGTACAAGGGAAAGAACTTCAATATTATGGACTGAAAGAAGCTCAACTAGGTCGCCAACAACGCTAGTATTTGCTATTGCCTTTGAATAGCCTTGTTGATAAAGATTCAGAATCAGAGCTTTCCTTTCAGAATGGGACAAAGAGTAGACATGGTGCGTAATCCCGACTTGCTCAAAATCAGGGATTAAGCCACCTTCTCCGCACAGAAAGATTTGAATACTATAATTAAAATATTGTTTAAGCATTTTGGCTATATTAAGAGCTAAAAACTGTGCGCCATGGTAATAGGCATCATGTGATATCACAATAATTTTTTTGTGGCAAACATCATCTCTCAAGGCACTATACGTAGCGGCCAGGTATGCGTATCCAAATTTTCTATCAGGCTCAAGATATGCTCCTTCTGCCCATTCGTTCCAAGCATTCACGAAAATAAGTTTCTGATCGCCGGTTCGATAATTTCTTGTATGCTCAATCAAGTAGGCTAACCAACGTTCGTACTTATCGGGGGTAGAACCATGAAATGACGTACTAATTCCTGGCTTTCTAGCTTCATTATCCCAAGACGGGCAAAGGCTTCTAAACTTAGTTAATTCAGGCTCGACGTAACATTTGGCATATTTAAGCAAAGATGCATAGTCATAGGCAGTGCCGGAGCAATCAGAATTGAAATACAGTTGGTCTGCTGTTATATTGTCCGCCCTAAAGTTGTTTGGTGCAAAATCTACTGCTGCATCAAACCCTAATGAGGTAGGATCTATATGTTCAAATGAATGCGTCATGACCAAATAAAGTTCGCCAATACCAATTTTTCTCGCATGCTCCCTCCACCGAATAACCGTATTGCTGATATTTGGGAACAGTTTTGGTCTATAAAGCATCAACAATGGCTTGCCATCTACCTTAATATAGCGTTTATCAGTCAGTATGGGCTGAGTGATTCTGGGATAAAAGCACATCCTTATCCAAGCCGTCCCATTTCTTTGTCCAGTTTTCATTTGCCCAATTGATGCAAAAAGGAAAATCAAGTTCAGGATTATCAATAACTTGCTGAAGCGGTGTATCCATGATCTTCTTTCCATCAAACCAATAATAGTGGTAACAGAAGCCGTGCAATCCATAGTTTTTTGCAAGCTCAATCTGTCTTTTCTGGACATCTAATAGCCTTAGGTCATAGTATCCCAATTCCCCAGGAAGTCTTGGTTGATAGTGATTCTCATATTGAGGCAAAGCTTTTGAAACATTATTCCATTCGGTAAAACCTAAACCCCACGTGCTATCGTTGATGGGGATAGG
>CAYPDD010000127.1:0-1772 GCA_964409395.1 uncultured Candidatus Saccharibacteria bacterium
AAAGGCATAAAAGTTGCCTATCTGCACTCTGATATTATCACTCTTGAGCGATTGGAGATATTACACAAGCTCAGACTGGGCAAATTTGACGTCTTGGTCGGTATTAATCTTCTTCGAGAAGGTTTAGACCTTCCAGAAGTATCGCTTATCGCTATATTAGATGCTGACAAGGAAGGCTTTTTGAGAAGCAAGACCTCTCTTGTGCAAACTGCCGGCCGAGCAGCCAGACACTCTGAGGGCAGAGTCATAATGTATGCTGACAATATGACAAAATCGATGGAAGCAGCCATAACCGAAACATCAGAACGCAGAAAAATACAGGAAGAATTTAACAGAAAAAACAATATTACACCTACAAGCATACAAAAAAGCGTCTCCCCTGAAATAATTGAAGAGGAACAAAAACTCTCAAAGATTGATGGTGAGTTTAATAAATTGCCAAAGAAAGAAAAATTTCACATCATAAAAGAGATGCGCGTGATGATGGAAACAGCTGCCAAAAATCTGGAGTTTGAACGAGCGGCTGATTTAAGAGACCAGATAACTGTAATGGAACGAAATGTCTAAATAGCTACACGGCGTTGAGCTTGACTTTTGAAGCTTAACGAGCTATAATTTCGTGGTATTATGAATCATCAAGACCTATACAAACTGCTTGTGACCGTCCAAAAAAATGTACGTTGCCCGCAATGTGGCAAGTCGTATGATTTTCCTTTGATTCAAATCCGCGGTATCGTTGACTCTTTGGTTTTTCTAGAGCTTAACTGCTCTGGCCATATGCCACTTCTAGCAACTGTGAGCCTAGCAAAACAAACGCCAGCAACGACGCTGAGCAAAACAGAGGTCACTTCCAACGATGTCATCGAGACATACAAATTCTTCAAGGATTTTAATGGAAGCTTCGAAAATCTTTTTGAAAATTCTAAAAATAATAACACCAAATAAATAACTTAAGGCCAAAATGACAGAGTTTAAACTCAAGACCACTGAAAAGAATGCGAAACCAAACAAACTTAGACAGGACGGAAAAATCCCAGCTGTAGTTTATGGTAAACATTTTGATTCATTGGCAATTGCTGTAGATCGAATTGAATTTGAAAAAATCTTTAAAGAAGCTGGAACCTCCAGTCTTATTGACGTTACTGCCGGCGACCAAAAATTCAAAGTATTGGTTCATGATACTCAGATTGACCCACTAACTAGTAGCATCATTCATATCGACCTCTTGAAGGTAAATATGAAAGAGAAGATTCATGCTGAAATCCCATTAGAGTTTACAGGCGATTCAAGCGCTGTTATTGATCTAGAAGGCTCTCTGATCACTCCAGTTGATTCGATTGAAGTTGAGTGTTTGCCTGGCGATTTGATGTCTGTAATTACAGTTGATATTTCTATTTTGGATGATTTTGAGAAAAATATTAAAGTCTCAGACCTTAAACTTTCAGAAGCGATTGAGGTCCTAAGCGATCCAGAGGAAATTCTTGCTTTCGTTCAGGAACCAAGAAGTGAAGAGGAAATCGAAGCCTTAAATGAAGAGGTTGTCGAGAACGTCGAAGCAATCGAAGTTGAGAACAAGGGCGAAGATGCTCCAGCTGAAGAGGGTGCCGAGGCCGAAAAAGCTGAAGAGAAAAAAGCAGAATAATTTTAGTTAGAATATAGAACTCGCAAAAATGCCGTTGAATCACCGTTCATGGCATTTTTGCTTTTCAGGTGATAGATTGGTAATGCATGATAGATAGCACAAAAAATCAAAGTTTCTTTATAAAAGCCTT
>CAYPDD010000128.1:0-1748 GCA_964409395.1 uncultured Candidatus Saccharibacteria bacterium
AAATCGTGGATTCTATTTGCGTGATATTGGGTACTATTGGGCTGCTAATGACTATTTTGATGTTGCCTTGAGAGGTGATATTTTTTCAATAGGGTCGAGGGGATTAAAAGCGCATACCAATTATCGCCTCAGGTACAAGTTCAGCGGTGGACTTGATGTAAATTTTTACAAGAATGTATTTGGCGATAAGGGTTTGCCCGATTATAAGATTCAGAATGATTTTGCCATCACCTGGAACCATTCCATGGATTCCAAGGCAAGTCCGAATCAAACGTTTAGTGCCAGTGTTAACTTTTCCACCAGTCAGTACGATCAGAATAATTCTATTACTACGCAAAATTATCTAACGAATACCAAACAGTCAAGCGTTTCCTATACGAAAAGATGGGAAAACAGTCCGTTTACCATGTCCGCAAACCTGCGTCATTCTCAAAATAGTCGAGACACCACCATTAATCTGACTTTTCCTCAAATGACTTTTAATGTCAACAGGCTATATCCGTTTAAGTCAAAAAATTCATCCGGTAAAGAGAAGTGGTACCAAAAGATTGGAATGAGCTATAGTTTTGATATGCAAAATTCTATCAATACCAAAGAGTACAAACTCCTGAGCTCCAGTTTAGCCAGAGACTGGCAGAATGGTATTAAACATAGCATTCCGATAAGTACTTCATTTAAAGCGCTTAAATTTATTACAGTCAGTCCTTCTGTAAATTACAACGAACGCTGGTACTCAAGTCAGATAAGAAAAGCCTGGGATCCCGTTAGAAAGATGGTTGCAGTTTCCGATACGATTTTCGGTTTTACACGTGATTTCGATTATGCCGTCAGTGTAGGTGCTTCCACGAAGTTGTATGGTGATTTCATTCCCCGGAATCCTAAATCAAAAATCAAAGGAATCCGGCATCTGATGACGCCTGCCCTTAGTTTCAGTTTACAACCGGATTTTAGCAATCCCGGTTATGGCATGTATGGAAATGTTGAATACTATGATGACCAAGGCAATCCAGTTTCATTGAGATATCCATACCATGAAGGTGCAATTTATGGCACAGCCGGTTCAGGAAGATCCGGTTCTATTGGCTTCAATCTTGGAAATACGCTTGAGATGAAGATGAAGAATGAAAATGATACGCTTTCGAAAGAAAAGTTTAAAAAGGTAAAACTGATTGATCAATTGTCATTGGCCACCTCTTATAACCTTGCTGCTGACTCTCTCAATCTTTCCAACATAAATATTTCTGCCCGTACAAAAGTGGCAGGTGTAGATGTCAATATGGGTGCAATCATGGATCCTTATGCCTTTGAAAATGGACATTTAGTCAATGTTTTCGAGTTTGCGAGATCTAAAAAACTTGCCCGGTTAACAAGTGCAAATATGTCTTTTGGTTATTCATTTAAATCTAAAACCAAAGAGGAAGCGAATAAAGCTGGTGTTGGTAAAGATGGCAAACCTCTTGAGAAAACAGAAGATCAGAAGGTTATTGAAAAAACGAGAAGAAATTATCCGGATATACCTGAATATGCTGATTTTAGTTTGCCATGGGATTTTCGCTTTGATTATAGTTTAAGGTATAGTAAGCCAGGTACATATAATATAGATATATATTTTAATTCATATGGTATCCCATGCAATGAGGATATATCAGTAACGGGTGGAATATATGGGATAACAAATCCATATACAACGTCTAAGTATGTAGGTTATAATTCAGGTACAATACGAGTACGCGGCAAATGTAGAGGAG
>CAYPDD010000129.1:0-1742 GCA_964409395.1 uncultured Candidatus Saccharibacteria bacterium
TTATCTTTTAACGATGCATTATTAACGCCTCTGACGTTGATTCCGCAAACGGCTCCAGTTAGAGCATCAAAGCCGGTAGCTAAAATCAAGTAATCAAGATCATATTTGTCTGTTTCGGTTTCAACACCCGATTCAATGATTCCTTTAATAGGTGATTTTTTTACATCAATTAAATGAACATTATCTCTGTTGAAAGCTTCAAAATAGTTTGTATCTGAACATATCCTTTTAGTTCCAAAAGGGTATCCTTTGGGCGTTAATAGTTCAGCTATCTCTGGATTGTCCACCCTTTTCTTAATTTTCGCTCTCGCAAATATTGCAGCCTCTTCATTGGCTGTTGGGTCAATCAAAAGATCGGGGAATGATCCATAAAAAACCAAACCACCAAAAGCCCAGCGCGCTTCAAATTCCTTCTCTCTCTCTTCTTTGGAAACATCCATAGCTAATCTGGTTTCTGGGGCCATGCCTGCGATACCCGCAAACGAATTCCACTCCAATTTTCTTAACTCTTCGTAGCCTTGTTGATATTCTTCGCGGTCTTTGTCGCTTAAGATACGGTTGTGCGCAGGTACGACAAAATTTGGAGTGCGCTGGAATACGTAAAGCTCCTTTGCCTCCTTTGCAATAAGCGGAATCGCTTGAACACCAGAAGAGCCGGTTCCAATAATTCCAACTTTTTTACCCTTGAAATCAACTTTATCTTTTGGCCAGTACGCGGTGTGAAATAGCTTCCCTTTAAATTTATCGGTACCACTAAATTCGGTCGCTTTAGGTATAGATAAACAACCTGTTGCCATAATCACATGTTGGGCTGTAATTTTGTCCCCTTTATCAGATGAAATAGCCCAAATCTTATTTTTTTCATCGAAAATAGCATCAATGATCCTAGTCTGAAATTTGATATCCCTTTTTAAGTCGAGTGTCTCAGCAACATAATTGATATAAGCTAATATTTCAGGCTGATCAGCATACCTATGGCTCCACTTCCAATTTTTTTGAATTTCTTCTGAAAAAGAATAGGAATACTCTCTACTCTCAATATCGCAACGAGCTCCAGGGTACCTGTTCCAGTACCAAGTTCCCCCGACATCATCGCCAGCTTCAAATCCACATACAGAAATTCCTTTTTCCCTAAGGGCATGAATGGCATAAACGCCTCCAAAGCCTGCGCCCACTACTACCACATCAAAATGTTTACCAATCATGACGGGCTTGATTTCTTTAGCTGACATTTCTGCTCCTTATGTTATATGTCGATATTAATTGCGAGAACAATGAAATCAACTATCCCAAAAGAGTAGTTGTGGGTAAGGGTAATTACTAGGTATGCTCCATTTGGAATTTTTTTTATAAATATCTTGTTGTGAATCAACGTTTCACTTTTAGAGATGTTATCTTAGCTCAAGCTGCAGCAATTTAATTTTTTAAATTGACCATTCAAATGCGTAACTATGACTCTAAATATTAGAAAAAAAATAGCCTCAAAAGACAAAATTTTACAAGAGGTGCAATCTTATAAGTATTTTCCGCCGCCCATGAATCCAAGGGCGCTATTACGACACAAAATATTAAATGATATTTTTGAGCTAGAAGAAAACACTAGAGCAATAATTTTTCAAGCACCTGCCGGTTATGGCAAATCTACTTGTATGCAGCAGGTGATGCAAGCTCTTAATTCCAGAGGCTGGGAAACAGCTTGGTTTACATGTGATAGAGCTGATAACGATCACAAACAGTTTGAG
>CAYPDD010000130.1:0-1733 GCA_964409395.1 uncultured Candidatus Saccharibacteria bacterium
GTGCCTACCTATTGACTTTATTTATAGTAAATGGTACTATTCTATACGTTTGAGAAATTCGACCCCAAGGAAGAAAGTGACAAAAAAACCTGTCGGATTTCATCAAAAATTCAAGGACAGCCCGATTAACTTCTGGCTGTCCGCTACCTACTTGACTAATACCCATTAAATGTGCTATAATATAGATGTTGTCAGAGATTAGTGAAACACCCAATCTCTGCAAAGTTCTTTGATGATTTCCTCACTTTACCCCAAGCTTGTCGAAGGGTGAGCGTGAGGAAACATGAGAGAGGAAGCCACCTTAATCTAAAGTGGTTTTTTGTGATGTAAAAAGAAAAGCGAGCAGACAAAGAGTCGCTCGCGAGAATATAAACCTATAGCTCTCTCTCGGGAGGAGATTTCTTGCTTTTGCAAGGAGAAATCCACTATAGGTTCTAACATTATATATCCCATCTAAATAATGAAGTCAACTTTTATTTCCATTCTCGACCTCTTTTAAGTTATAATTGTCCTATGCAAGCAGACCTTTTTTCGACAACCCCAAATAATAGTAAAATTCTAGATGGTTTAAACGAGCAACAAAAAGATGCCGTCATCCATAAAGATGGCCCTCTTTTAATTATTGCAGGCGCCGGGACCGGCAAAACGACTGTTATCACTCGTCGAATAGCTTACTTAATTGAGCAGAAAACCTGTAAGCCTTCGGAGATATTGGCCCTCACTTTTACCGAAAAGGCCGCTTCTGAGATGGAGGAACGGGTTGATACTCTTGTGCCCTACGGTTTTACTGATATGTGGATCTCAACCTTCCACGCTTTTGGCGATCGATTATTGAGAGATTTTTCTCTCGATTTGGGCCTACCAGCTAATTTCAAGGTTTTGACGGCAACTGAACAAGCAATTTTTATGCGTCAAAATATTTACGCTTTTGATTTAAATTACTTTCGGCCCATCGCTAATCCGCTTTCACACATAAGCGCTCTTCTAAATCATTTCTCTAGACTAAAAGATGAACTAATTACCTCAGAGCAATATTTTGAATTTGCACAAGAATCCAGAGCAAAGGCCAATACTAAAGATGAAATAATTGAGTCAGAAAAAACTCTCGAATTAGCCAACGCTTACCAACGATACCAAGATTTAATGATTCAATCAGGCAATCTTGATTTTGGCGATCAATTATACTTAACTCACAAACTGCTTAAAGAAAATAAAAAAGTTCTCAAGGAGTGCCAAGACCGCTTTAAATATATTTTAGTGGATGAATTTCAAGATACAAACTTCGCCCAGAATGAGATTGTTAAAATTTTGGCTAATCGAGATCGAAATATCACCGTTGTCGGAGATGATGATCAATCAATTTATCGTTTTCGTGGCGCCTCAATCTCAAATATCATGGATTTCGTCAGCTCCTATAAAGATGCAAAACAGGTTGTCTTAAACAATAACTACCGCTCGACACAGGAGATTCTTGACTGTTCATACAAATTAATCGGACACAACAACCCAGACCGACTAGAGATACAAAATAAAATCAATAAAAGATTGGTCTCACCCAAGCATGGCGATAGCCCTGAACTATTATTTTGCGATAATCTTTCCTGTGAAGCCGATACAGTTGTTGAAAAAATTAAAGAATTAAAAGCGAAAAACAATTATAAAAATAATGATTTTGCTTTATTGGTCCGAGCCAACAGTCAGGCTGAACCATTTTTACAATCACTCAATGTTGC
>CAYPDD010000131.1:0-1721 GCA_964409395.1 uncultured Candidatus Saccharibacteria bacterium
TACTATCACTCACAGCGACGACTTTTGATCCCTCGCCGTAGAGCATTCGAGCAATATGATAGCCGGCGTTGCCAAAACCCTGAATTGCAATCGTTGGATTTTTGCCCAAACCATTATGATGGATAACCTCGTTGATGATGATATGACCACCTTTGGCTGTGGCATCGCCACGCATTTTCAGGCCACCCAATTCGATGGGTTTGCCAGTGATCATACCTGGTTCGTGATGACCAACTTTCTTCTCAAACTGATCAAGCATCCAAGCCATAATTTCTGAATTTGTATAAACGTCAGGGGCTGGAATATCAATATTTTCGCCCAAGAAAGGATAAAATTTATCGATATAGGCCCGACTGACTTTTTTTTTATTTTTTTTGCTTTTACCCTCTGGATTGAATCTGACTCCGCCCTTTGCGCCACCGTATGGCAAACCAACTAAAGAATTCTTTAGTGTCATCCAAAAAGCGAGCGACTCCACTTCATCTTCGCTGGCCTCGGGATGAAAACGTATTCCCCCTTTGCCAGGACCAAGTGCGTTGTTATAGAGAATACGCCAAGCTGGGATTTCTTCACCGTCAATGAGCAATTTATCTTTGGCTATTCTCTTTGGAGATAGAAGTAAATCAATTTCCTTCTGGCTAAGATTCAAAATCCGCCCAACTTGATTGACTCTCTCCTTGATAATTTTAAAGGTCTGATCTTCTGACATTTGCCTCCTTATAACATTCCTGTAAATTCAAGAATTTGTTTAGTTAAATTAATTTTGTCCTTTTTGACCTGATATTTTTTATATCGGCCACATTTTGTTTCTTCAATATAATTTAAATCTCGAAGAGTCTTGATATGGTAAGAAAGAAGATTTTTTGGGATCTCCAAACTGTCCACAAGGTTGCAAGCACAAACATCTTGGGAGCACATATAAATCGCTAGCAAAACCTTGAGCCTGTTCTCATTTAAGAGAGAGGCCAATTCTTTTATTCTCTTATTCACCTTTGTCCTATGTTAGTTCAATAATAATTGAACTATACCCCTGTGGTATTTATGTGTCAAGATGGAGTGTAAGTTGATTAATAAAATTACTTCCGAAAACTAAGTTATAGGTATAAAATAGTACTAACATTTAGTAATAAATACGGACAACAATTATGAACAAAGAAAACTTTGCTAAGAGCGTAGAGCGTTTGATAGATCCTATCAGCGTCGGGTCACTTCATCTTTTGCAATCTTTTAACCAGTTACTCCCAAAGTCAGCACAGAAAAAAATCGTGAAATCATCTTCAAAGAAGACGCCTTACATGGGTTTTGTTGTTGAGCCTTATAGTTTTTTTCTTTTTTACGAAATAGCAGATATGGCGAAAGCTCGGGCCTTGTTGCCGGACGGCTTCGAACTAATCAAGACAAAGATTTTTGCAGATGATCAACCTAAATACTATTGCATAATCGGCTGTTTTAGAGCACACACAAGCGCTTTTTGGGGAATAAGAACAGAGTTTTATATTATTGCCGAAGACAAGTCAACAGGCATGCTCAGTTGGATAATTGTTGATTATGATACTAACACGATCAGCTATGATAATAAGAATGGTTTATGTTCGCCAAACAGTGCCCAGTCTGTTATTACAATAAATCACCGAGGCCGGCTATTTGTTGATGTACAGAGAGACAACAAAAAGCGAAAACTGGTTTTCGATGCAGATATTGAGAGTGGAAAAATGGCGTGC
>CAYPDD010000132.1:0-1715 GCA_964409395.1 uncultured Candidatus Saccharibacteria bacterium
CTGAAAGAGAGATAGAAAATCTTTTCTACGCTATAGCACTCTTGTAATTCCCAGTTATACGTTTCAAATCCAAAATAGAATTTTCCCGTTAAATGCATTAGCTGAAAACCTCCTTCGCCATAATAATTGCCTGAACAGAAGGCTATTGAGTCATTCATAAAACGAGGCTCATGCTCGAACAAATTATAGTTTCTAGTCTGTGGGTTAAAAAGTATGAATTCACAGCTCTCAAAACCTGATTTTTCTATCACGAAGTAGTTATTTGTATAATCTTTAAACTCATATGAAGTACTCGCTTTCATGTTATTACTTTTATGCTTACATATTTCAATTTTTTGATCACAGCCATTCAAGATAAGACAAGAGTCTTTTTCGTAAAATGCAGATGGGTAATTTTGTTTCATCAATCTAACAAGTGAATCCATACGATAAGCATTCTTTCCCTTATTTAACTCATTAGCTTTACAGATTGAATCTGCAGCACGGTTGATCTCGTCAGGCAAATAACTGCTTTGACTAAGCGGGCCACTACTTATACCTATACTTCTGATACTATTAAAGCTTTTGAAATCTATTGAATCAAGCTTAGGTTCAATTGTGTTGTTTTTATGAAAATAAATTCTAAAGTCATGATCTTGAGAATAGCACGAAAATCCAAAAAAGAATATCAAGATAATCTGAATGCTAAACTTCATAAGAATCGATACTATATTGTAATAAACAGAAAACATAATTTAGGTTTTTATGCATTGGATATAACGTAGGAAGCTACACACAAGGGCGGATTGCGGGCGATTTAGCCAAGGCTGATCTTCGATTCCTGTCAAACCGAAAAGCAGCCCAGGTGGAAAGGTGCCCGCCGAAAACTACTGCATCTGAACTTGATGGGTAGCTGAATGTTATGGGTTGGTTTTCAGTCAACATAGGTCTCCTTGAGTACAGATTTTAGTTCATTTATCTCGGACTTTGTCAATCGGCCAAGGTTTTTAATTATTCTTTGTTTGTCGATAGTTCGAATTTGATCTAAAACAACCCACCCGATATTATTCTCATGTCTAATTTCAATTCTGGTAGGATAATTTTTAGAACTTGTTGTCATTGGAGCAATTACAACAGTATTTAAAAATTTATTCATCTCATTAGGTGAAATTACAACGCACGGTCTGGTTTTTTTAATCTCACTCCCTAGTGTCGGGTCGAGATTAACTAGAATGATTTGATACTGAATTATTTCCATTCTTCAAGGTTTTCATCGTCAAAAACATCGTTAACCAGCAAACTGTCATCGCCATTTTCAGCCATTTTTTTGAAGGCTTTTTCCCAGCCTTTGCGCGGCCTGGATAAAGGTTTTATCACGATTTGTCCTTTTTCGAGGATCACCTCAACGGTGTCTTGGATGTTATACTTGTCCAACATTGTCTTGCTAAGTCGGATTCCCTTTGAATTACCAATTTTTATTACCGAAACTTCCATCGTGTCAATTTTTATAATGTAATTACAAAGTTACTACTTTTTACGAGAAATCAAACTTGCCCATACCCAGTAAATATCTTCAAGTTTGTCACGCATTCTTTGTTTAGCGCTACTTACCAAGCACTTAACTTCCAAGCAAAAAATTGCCTTATACGAATTTCAACGTTTTTAAACGTTTGTACGCGGCTATGGACTTGCTCGTTCTCAATTTATAAGGCTATACGCCCATGGGAAGTTAGCTT
>CAYPDD010000133.1:0-1630 GCA_964409395.1 uncultured Candidatus Saccharibacteria bacterium
GTCATCAACTGGATTGCGTGAAGTTCAGACTGATTTGAAAGCGAAGAGATTACATACTGCGTGTAAAAAACTCAATGATATTAACAGTAAGTATTTATCGGAATTACGAAAGATTCCCGCTACAGATGATCCTGCCCTTGTTACAAGAGTTACCCAGCTTGACAAACTCTATGCTGAGCAAATAAAACAAGCAGAATTTTTGATGACAGGTTATAAATCTCTTTTGAGTCAAGCAAATTCTGCTTATGCTTATGCAGATTACGGTAGCTTTGCCTCGTCAATTAAAGAGATTCAATCCATTTGTTCAGATGATTTACCTAATGAAATAAAAATAAAAAAAATAGAGTCCGATAAAAAGATAAAAGAACTTATTATATCAATATCGGATATTAAAGGTGCAAAGTTGCCAGGGTGTTTACTTTTTTTTATTTGGCCTGTCCATGCGTTGCTACTTACCTATGAAGTCTTTAAATTTTCTGTTACACTTCCAAGAATTCCGAAAGAATATCGTAATGGAGAGTTACTTAAATCAACTTACAAACAAATTGTCTATTCGTGTATTCTCTTAATCTTCTATACTGCAATTGTATTGGCTTTTTTTCTGGGTCACCGTTAAATCATCTGCTAATTCCAACTATAAAAGTAATAAGGCGAATACCCAAACACTTCTAAATTCTTTAGTTGTTGCGATTTACGCGATAGTCTATATAATTATCGCAACGCTCAAGGCCAATTAGGGGATAAAATACAGCTATCCGATTTGCCTGCGTTTGATTAAATGATTTTACCCTGATCTCGTGAAGGCTTTTATCCCTTCACTTTTTTGTTAATTCTTCAATTTTAAAACTAGCCCGACTTCGGCGGTGAACCGCCAAACAAAAAAATCCGTCAGCCTCAAATAATTTTAAAAAGGCAAATGTAGTAACAAAAGAGTTTGTAGTGAAAAAAACACACCCCTTTAGCCTCAAATGATAGATAAAAGTGAGGAAGTCTGGCTAGCATAAAATGGATCTTTTTACCGTTTCGGCTAACGATTTTCGATGTTTTTCCTTGCTTGCCTCCTTTCCATAATTTTACAGGTAAGAAAACGCAGATTTGGAAAAGGAGAACTAACCATGTTAAACTTAATTCTTTATGTTGTCTTGGGTTTGGCATTTTCTTCTCCAATTATAATCGCATTTGTGCAATATTATCATCAGCATAGTGCTTGGCTTCATTGACAGTAAGATTGGAACCTTCGGCATAAAAGCTGGTGTTGGCATATTGGGAGCCGTTTACAGTCTGGCGGTATTTATTCCAAGTCTGGCGGTATTTGTGCGCAGACTTCACGATATCGGAAAAAGCGGATGGTGGTTTTTCCTGGGATTAGTACCATGCGTCGGGCCGCTTATTTTACTTTATTTCATGGTTAAGGACAGCGAAGACGGGGAAAATAAATACGGGCCGAATCCGAAGATTGAAGGTTGATGATCCATATTTTTTCGGGAAAATATGTTACCCCGAAAAAATATTCTATGATCATTATAATGAAAATTTTTCACGAAGGGAAAAATTTATCGGCCTCATAGAAACTTTACATACTCGGTGTATGTGCTTCCACCTTTGTATTTCAGCTTGTCAAACAGATGCT
>CAYPDD010000134.1:0-1615 GCA_964409395.1 uncultured Candidatus Saccharibacteria bacterium
TTTTCAACAGGTTTGCGATTTATCGGATATTTTCTAACGCAAGTTTAGCACAGGCCGGGTAATTTGCGCTTTTCAATATCGAAATGTCGCCTGTTAGTATTGCAAGGTAGTAACAACAATTAATTTTCGGCTTGTTTCGCTATCATACGGCTTACTGTTTCTTAAGTTTGGAGAATGTGATCTCTTGCGGTCTATCTTCGCTCCGATTTTTTGAAATGCACCTGGATTATGAGTCGCCAAAATTGTCATCTGGCACTTTTACGTTTCTTAATAAATTGAAGCTATCTGAGTTTTTATAACTCGAAATTTGTGCTCTGTTGCAAAGATAAGCCAAAGTTGATAAAACGATGGCATGAAAAGACGAATAAGCCATTACCAAAGCGTTACAGAAATTGGATATGCAACAGCAAAGAAACTATTGCCAATCTATCGCCACAAGAACAGTCCGCATCGCTTTACTTGGTCACAATTGGCAGCATGTGTTTTGATGGCGTTTTATCTCGATTGCAGTTACCGAGATATGGAAGACTGGCTCTTGGTTAGCGATAAAATTTGCCATTCTTTGGAGCTACAGGAAGTTCCAGATCACTCTACTTTGTGTCGAGCATTTCATCGACTTGATCTTCGTCTCTTGCGAGGAATGCAACGATTATTACTGCAAAAGGCCAGCCTACAGGAAGTGGCAATCGGCATTGACGCAACTGGTTTTCGAACAGACCAAGCCAGTGCTTATTATTCATTTCGAAATGGCAGACAAAAAAAGATTGGGTCAAAGGTGCTTACGCGGTTGGAGTATCTAGTCAACTCATTCTTGGGACACGCAGCAGCTATGGTCGTTATCAAGATGCTGTATTGTTAAATAGTTTGCGTTGTCAATCCAAACCGTATGCGAGCAGAAATCATGTGATTTTGGCAGATGCAGGGTTTGACGGCAGGCAAGTCAAACTTGGAGATATTATTCCACCAGTCAGAAGACACGGTACACTCCGTGCGCCAGAAAGAATTGCTCGTGCTGAATTGGTTGGGCAAGCCCGCTTGGATGGGCTCTATGGACAACGTTGGAAATGCGAAACAGTGCATTCCGTTATTAAACGGAAGTTTGGCGATACAGTTCGCTCAAGAACCACTCAGCTTCATTTCCGAGAAGCCTTTGTGAAAGGGCTGATCTACAATCTGCATGTCTTTTGATTTTTTATTAGCCACACTTTGCAACAGAGTACGAAATTTGGTAAAAAAACCCTTTTTTAGGAAAATACACAATTTCACTCTTGACTTTTTGGTAGAGTAAATTAGAATATCATTAATTTCTTACAATTCTGCAAGGAATATGCAAGGAATATGCAAGGTTAAGCGAGGTCTTTTTTTAAGCGGAAATATAAGCCGATTTAGAAATTGAAATATTGGCAGGTTTTGAAATTCCCTCATGCGTTTCAAGCATTTATCGATAGTTTTTGTATTTTTTATTTCAATAAAGGAAAAATATATATGAAAAGTAGAGTTCAGGAATTGGCCGAAAAAATAAACATGTCATGTGACGATTTTGTTGGTGAGATGCGCAAGCGAGGGTGCAGCGAACCCACGGCGTTAAAGGTTTGGCGGGGCGAGTACGAAAACT
>CAYPDD010000135.1:0-1523 GCA_964409395.1 uncultured Candidatus Saccharibacteria bacterium
GCTAAATAATATGAAACAAAATCACCAAACATAACATTCAAAAATATCTCGGATAATTGATTCTCAGCCTTCAAAAACTTAATTCGCTCAAAAGGAATCTTGTTTTTAGCTAAAATATCAGCAGTAATGTTTTCTCTTAATTGAGTTCGTCCGTATTCAAAATTTGACTCAAGCATCACAATGAAAGCCATATTCTTAGGAGCTGATAATCCCTCAATTGATTTATGATTAAGCTCGGGCAGCTGCTCATTAAAAGCAAAATTCTTCGAATTTTCATTGAATTGAGCCTTTAATCTTGCACCTACGCCAGCAAGTTTCTCTGATGTATAAACAACTGGAATTTTCCCATAAATCTTTTCTGCCAGTATCTTTGCTTTGTTGCCAAGCAACGAATTCGACATCCCTATGCCTATTAGTTCCTCTCTCAAAAGCGCCGTGAGACTGTTTTTCTGAGTATCGCTAATATTGAGATAGCCAAGTTTCTCAAAAACCGACAAAAGCAAGATAAAAAGGAATGGGAAGGAAGCTCTGGGCTGACATTTGTAATCGAATTGCAGTATCGGTGCTCGATATTTTTCGGCCAGTATTTTCAACTTGCCACCAGTCGTGATAGCAATTAATTTTGCGCCTTTTTCATAAGCGGATATAAGGCCAGAGAGAGTCTCCTCAGTGTCACCGGAGTATGAACTGGCGATCACAAGCGTATCCTTATCAACAAACCCAGGCAGGGCATAATTGTGAACGCTTTCTATGACCAAATCGGTCTTATCAGATAATAAGTCTTTGACTATCTCGCCAGCTTGGCCGGATCCACCCATCCCCAGTAAAACAATCTTTTTTGCCTTAATAAAATAAGAGGGGATTGTATAGTTTTCAGCAATACCAAATGCTTGCTCACACAATAAAGGAAAATTGTTGAGATGCGTCATCATCCCTTTTGGATCAGCCTTATTTATCTCAATTTTATCAAGTGTATCAATATTTCCCATAGCAAGCCTCTTTATAAAATTCTATTATAATTATATTATTAAATTGAAAGTAAAAACAAGGCATAAAAAGAGAAACAAGAAATGAATAATCAAATCAAACTCTCAGACAATCTGGAATTAGTTGTTGAAAAAGCGATTAAAATATTAAACTCTCATGGTATTATTTTGATTCCGTTTGACACGGTTTACGGTTTTATCTGTGACCCGAGTGACAATATCGCTCTGGAAAAGATTTTTCGTCTAAAAAAGAGAAACAAGAATAAAACTATCGGCCTTGCTGTTTCGTCTCTTTTTGAAATTGAAAAAATTGCCGAAGTACCAAATCGAGCGTTTATTGAGGAGAAAATACCAGGTAAATTCACTTTTATTTTGAAATCAAAAAATACGAACTTTTCACCATATTGTTATCAAACAGGAACAGTCGGCGTAAGAGTCCCAGACAATGAACTTGTCTTGAAAATTGCTGAACATTTTGGCCCCATCGCTCAGACATCGGCAAACAAGTCTGGTCTTCCAAATTGCCTTTCGATGCAA
>CAYPDD010000136.1:0-584 GCA_964409395.1 uncultured Candidatus Saccharibacteria bacterium
GGAGTTGTCGTGCGAGCGGTGTTTTTTTTTTTTTTTTATATGTTATGATAGACCCATGAAATTAAGCGCAGCAATAAACAAAGCGATAGTAGAAAGTAAGGCTATTGGCCATTTTAATATCTCAAATCTTGAGACATATAATGCAATTATCAAAACGGCAAAAAAACTAAATGTTCCAGTAATCATTGGAGTTTCTGAAGGGGAGAGAGACTTTGTTGGAATAGGAAATGTTGTAGCCCTAGTCTCTGCCGCCAAAGAGGATGGACTAGAAATATTTTTAAACGCAGATCACACTTATTCATATGAGCGATGTGTAGAGGTAATTGATGCTGGTTTTGACTCCGTAATAATTGATTATGCGTCAAAATCTAAAGAAGAGAGTATATCCGTAACAAAGAGGGTTGTTGAGTATGCAAAAAACTATTCCTCACAAAACGGAAGGGAAGTTTTGGTTGAAGGAGAGCTTGGCTACATTGGCCAATCATCAAAAGTACTAGACAAACTCCCTGAGGGCGTAAATATTGATCCAAACTCTTTGACGCAGGCAGACGAGGCAAAAAGTTTCGCAGAAGAAACTGGAATTA
>CAYPDD010000136.1:594-1511 GCA_964409395.1 uncultured Candidatus Saccharibacteria bacterium
CACCCGCCGTTGGAAATGTTCATGGTTTAATAAAAGGAGGGAACCCTGCACTTAATATTGAAAGAATCAAAGAGCTTAAAAATGCGTGCGACGGCATCATCGGAAAAGATGGTACAGTTTGTGATGTTCCTCTAGTCCTACACGGTGCATCTGGTATTACCGATGAAGAACTGCATCAAGCAATTGAAGCTGGAATTAGTATTGTCCATTACAATACAGAACTTCGCGTTGCTTATAGGGAGGCGCTTGAAAAAGCTTTGGCTGAAAATAAGGAAGAAGTTGCTCCATACAAATATTTGAAGTCCGCAGAAGAGGCAGTTGCTGAAGTTGTAGAGAAGAAGCTTAGAATAATGAATAGGTTATAGAGTGGCAGGGTAAGTTAAAAACAAAAGAGATGATTACATTTTTTGGAATAATAATATTTATAATACCGTTCATCTTAGTAAGGTTTTTTAAGGATAAAACAATTGGCTTTTTGACGATATTTACATCATCTTTTTTGGCTCACTTGATTGTGGCGCTTGTGACTCAATCGTTAAAAATATTTAATTATTCAACAATAATTAGTATTTATGTAGCTATAGACGCAATTGTTTTAATTGTCTTTTATCTTAAATACAAAGCATCAGGTGTTGGAGAAAAATCAGTATCATCTACAAAAATGAGCGGCAAAAATATTTTTGTTGTAATTGCTTTTGCTGTCGTCTTTTTCAATCTTTTTTCTGTTCACCATAATTTTTCTGGAATCATAAATAGTCAGGTCGGGGAAGTGAAGGTTGATAAAATTTCGTATTCGTATCCTTATTTTTCTGACGAATGGGTTGCTGTTTCTTTTGTTAATTACACTATTTTGAACCATTCTCTACCGATAGTGAATCCTCTGTCGGCATCGGGCGACGAAAATTTTAGAAACCCAC